>NZ_JBSXOH010000071.1:0-152311 GCF_056859355.1 Cyclobacterium sp. L-R | reverse complement strand
CTCAAAAATAAAGGACAAGTTTTAACCCGAAATATGCAGTAGACATTCTATTACGTGCTGAAATCGCTTTAAAATCAGCCACTTCGTTGCTGTTTTCAATTTCACCATAGCGGTGCTATGCTAAAATCTCCAAACAGTCTGTTTTCTTGCGATTGCAACACTTCCCGTAAACACGGGACAGGCTATTACGAATCCTATTACATAATCCGGGTTTAACAGACAAGACATATTAGTGATTTAGGAAGGTGTAGCAGCAGGCTACTCCTGGAGCTTATCTAAAGATAGGAGCAGGGGTAAAGCAGTAGGAATTTTTATACCTTGAAAAAGGTATTATCATTTTAATTTTATCACACATACTAAAAAGCAAATCAATTTATTGTTTCCATTGTAATTACCAGGTGTTTATTGTCCGGACTTAAAGCTATTCTGCTGATGTTTTTGTACTCTGGAATGTTTAAGGTAGCAATTTTTTTCCAGTCTGTTCCTTTACTTATGTTTTTGAGAAAAATGGAATTTTCACGGGCCATTAAGATATTGTTTTTATCCAGCCAATAAAAATCCTCTGCATTTCCAAGTGCCAAGCCAAGTGTGGTAGTTTTTCTGCTTTTAACATCAAAAGCTTTTAATTCATAAGTCTCTCTCCCATCTGAAACGATATTAGCACCTTTATCCAGGTAAGCTATTTCATCTGTGCCTGGGCGTGACTTTATACATCTTCCTGTGTTTTGTGCGATTTCATGTATATCTTCTCTGCTGTAAGGATAAACCAACTTATTTGGTGTGCCTATTACATATAGAGCTGCAGTGTCTTCCATCCACCCATAATAGCCTACAGGTTGTATGTCATCATAGAGCAATTCTGGTTCCCCGAAATTAATTGGGTATAGCCATAAGCGCTGAACAGAGTCTTTTTCTACCCTTACTGCTGAGATGTACTGCCCGCAATTTGTAAGAGATGGAGAGAATTCACCTAAATTGGGAGTTCTGGTCATATTGGTGAATTTCTGACTATTAATATTGTACATTATAATGTCAAAATTACCGGATTTGTCTGCTGAGGTAAATACCAATTGGTTTTTATTAATAAAATTAGGTTGCTTGTCGTAATATTTCCCTTTTGTAATCTTTTTAAAGGATTCTGGGTAAATAGTAAAGCCAAATACGCTTTTTTTTGTTTTAATTATAAAAAGATCCGAAGATTTCTGGGCTTTTACATTACTTACCATTAGGAGGATTAAAATAGCAATAAATAGCCAATGAGTTTGATTAGGTCTGTTGCTTAGTTTCAATTTAAACATGTTTTTGGGAGCTCAATTTATAGTCTAAGGTACAAAATGCTAGATGAATTCATTACACTATTTAGCATAATTCCTAACTTCCTGTTAAGGTATATATGAGGCGTTGCTTTTTAACCCGAAATATGCAATAGACATTCAATTAGGTGCTGAAATCGCTTTAAAATCAGCCACTTCGTTGCTGTTTACAATTTCACCATAGCGGTGCTATGCTAAAATCTCTAAACAGCCTGATTTTCTTGCCATTGCAACACTCATCAAGAATCCTATTACATAATCCGGGTTTAAAACTTCTATTTTTTACAATACTGTTCATAAGTGAACAATATTTGTACTTTAATCGTACACTTCTTTGTTCTAAATAGGCCTATACTGGCTCCATTGGCCTATTTAATAACTGGCATTCTATTCGTATATTCAGTGTTATGAAAGTTAACCATTCAGGTGTATTGGAATTGATGGTATGGCTGCTTGCACTTATTGGCTTGTATGCCTTTGGCGGTGCTTCTGCACATACTTTTAGTCTATGCCCATTGGATAATTTTGGTTTGACCTGGTGCCCCGGGTGCGGAATTGGTCGCTCCATGCATTATTTTATGATGGGTGATTTCAGTAATTCACTTACTTACCACCCCTTGGGATGGTTTGGGGTATCGGTTATCTTGTTTAGAATTTATGAATTAATTAAACTAAAAATAAAATTATGGCAAATGTATTAAGACACCTTCCGGAACTTGAAGGAATGGAATTGGGCTATATCCAAGGAATATTGAAGGATATGAATGAGGAGCAAGCAAGTTTATTTGCTCAGGTATATCGCGCCAGAAGGAAGGACAGTCAAATGATTTTAATATTGACTTTGATTGGCTTTTTTGGATTCGCAGGTTTACACAGATTTATTTTAGGACAGGTTGGACTTGGGATTCTTTATATGTTGACTCTAGGTCTGTGTTTTATAGGGACAATTGTAGATCTTGTTAATTATAAAAGTTTGACCTACGAATACAATATAAAAATGGCTCATGAAACCCTTTCTTTACTTGCTTTGAGCGATGATATTAAAACTAAGAAAGATGAATAGGTATCCAATATTGTTTTTATTTGTGCTGGTTGGTTTCTCTGGACTTCAATCTGGATGTAATCCAGTTCCAATGAATACCATAACAGATATGGAGGATTCCTATGATGGAATAACTAAAATCAACCTAAATGGAGGAGCTCTTGAGGTTAGCTATACAGGCAAAGAGGATATGGAGAATGTGACCATAGATGCTTTTGTAGAGGCCAGTGATATGGACATGGAAGGTGTACTTGTAAAGCAGGTAGGAGATGAATTGAATGTGAGCTTTGAATCAGGGAATAATGGGTCCTTTTTTTCCTCTCTAAATATTGAAGGTTACATAAGTCTATCCGGACCTATAGATATGGCTTTAAATATTCATAATTCTTCAGGAACAATGGAAGTATCTAATGTTAACAATGATGAAATTGTATTGAAAGGTAGTTCTGGAAAAGTAGAAGGAAAGGACCTTGCTTCCCCAAATTTAAGTGTTAAAATTTCCTCAGGTAAACTAGAATTGGAGAATATTGAAGGTAGCCTGAATATGGAAGTGTCCTCGGGTATGGGAACCCTGAAAGGCATGAAAGGTGATGTTAAATTTAGTGGGTCTAGTGGTTATGTAAGTTTTTCAGATGTAGATGGTCTGATTTCAGGTGGCATGTCCTCTGGAAAAGCAGATTTGAAGAGGATAAATCAATTGGGAGAAATCAGTCTTTCTTCAGGAATGTTAGATGCTAGCCAATGTGGACTTGGTCCGGAAACCAAACTTTCTGTATCTTCAGGTTATATGAAAGTGAATACCACTTCTTCTCTTAGTAATTTCAACTTCGACTTTAATGTAGGTAGTGGTAGACTGGAAATAGGAAACGAATCCAGTAGTGAAGATTTGTATATAAATAATGATGCAGCGGTAACCGTCAAAGGCCGTATACAATCAGGAAAGATGGTGATTAGTGAATAAACAATTATTGCTCACAATGGATTTGTGTATTTAAACTCTATTGTGAGCAAATTTTTAAAAGTTTTAATTGGTAAAAGGGGATTTTACCAATCCTTTGTGACTACGAATTTCCCCAAAAAAAAAAGGATTTTTAAGCCATTTTTTATATTAAAGTAAGGTGTCCGGATCCACTGTTAGGTAGTAATTTCCGCAGGAAATATTTTGAACATAATTGGGTATAAACAAAAAAAAGCAACCTTTAAGGTTGCTTTTCACTACTGATGTCAATGTTATGTTATGCGTTAACTACCTTCACATTCACTGCATTCAGACCTTTTCTTCCTTCTTTAAGGTCGAAGGATACATCATCGTCTTCTCTGATTTCGTCAATAAGTCCAGAGACATGCACAAAATACTCTTTTGATGATTCATCATCGATAATAAAACCGAATCCTTTAGACTCATTAAAAAATTTAACTTTTCCTGTGTTCATAATAATATTAATTGATTGTATTTACTGGGGTAAAGATAAGGAATCTTTTGGCAAAAAAAACTCTTGAATAAATTTATTTTCAGGAATTAAAAGATTACATAAAATACTGTGGCCACACATTGGACAAAAACAGTACGATTCACCCGTTTAATAGGATTATTATTTCATTAATTTTACTCCCTCATTTAGGCATTTTTGCACCTCTTCTTCAGGCCAAATTCCAGATTGTACTTCACCTATATGTTTTTTGCGAAGCAGAAACATGCAAGTTCTGGACTGACCTATTCCACCACCTATACTTTGAGGTAATTCACCATTCAGTAATTTTTTGTGGAAGAATAAATTTCTTCGTTTTTCTTCACCAGCCATTTTCAACTGTCTTTCAAGGGTCTCTGCATTTACTCTAATTCCCATTGAGGAGAGTTCGAATGAGTTTTCAAGAAGTGGGTTCCAAACCAAAATGTCGCCATTCAATCCTTTGTGTCCTTCTGAATTATAGCTACTCCAGTCATCATAATCAGGTGCACGACCATCATGTTTTTCACCATTGCTTAATTCATCTCCAATGCCAATTAGAAAGACTGCACCGTGGGCCTTACAGGCTTGGTACTCCCTTTGTTTAGGCGTTAAATCGGGGAATTCTTGTAGCAATTCTTCCGCTTGAATGAACTTTATTTTTTCTGGTAAAATAGGGCTTATCTGTGGAAAAAGAGAACAAACATTACTTTCCATTTCCTGAAAAATACCATATATATTTTCCACAACCTCCTTTAGGTATTCTAGTTTACGGTCGGAATCGTTTATTTTTTGCTCCCAATCCCATTGGTCTACATACAAGGAATGTTGTGGTGAATAATCTTCATCAGGTCTCAAAGCCCTCATGTCAGTAATTATACCTTCACGGTCTACAGTCTCAAGTTCTGCTAGTTGCCACCTTTTCCATTTGGCAAGTGATTGCACCACTACTGCAGGTGCATCTGCTTGATTTTTTATGGGGAATTTTACCGGACGTTCTATTCCGCTAAGGTCATCATTAATTCCTGTGCCATCCATAATCACTAGGGGACAAGACACCTTGAAAAGATTCAACCTCTGAGACATCATCTCAGGAAATTTTGTTTTAATGAGGTCTATAGCTTTTTCTGTCTCCCTCCTGTTTAATAAGCAATTGTATTTCAGCTCACTAGTTGACACCATTTTTATATATTTACTATGATCACTATTTGTCATTCTTCTGGAAATCGGCCCCAATATTAAGGAAAAGAATTGATTCAAGAAAATATTAGGGACTAAAGCCAGATTTAAGGTAAAAAATTGATGTATACTGGTTTGTGTATAGCTGTTTGTATGTCAGTTTGTTGTAGCTCCCCAGTTTCAATGTTCCTTTTGAAAACTACTATTGTGTTTGAATTCTGATTACCAGCCAAAAGGTGTTTTCCGTCTAGCGTGATGTTGAAATTTCGCGGTGCTTCTCCCCCAGAGGAAATTGTCTGCACATGCTTCAAATCACCAATGTCTATTATTTTAAAGGCAATGATTTCATTGGCTTCACCACGATTGGATGCATACACGAATTTTTGATCAGGACTAATTCGCACTTCTGCAGCCCCGACTTTTCCTTCGAAATTCTCTTTCGTTAATTTATGCGTTGATAAATGAATTAATTCCCCATCATTATAGCTATAAACCCCAATTTCAGCAGATATCTCATGAATCAAATAAAGCCTGTCTCCGACAGCATTGAAGACCATATGACGTGGCCCTGCCCCAGGGGCTACTTTTAATCTAAAAGCGGGATTGGTATTTAGAGGCTTCTCCTGATTATTATCAAAATCATAAACAACTACTTCATCTGTTCCTAAGTCAGCTATCAAAAGCCGGCCATCCTTAGGGTGGAATATAGCTGAATGCACATGAGATTGCTTTTGCCGATTGGGAACTACACTGCCTCCCTCGTGGGCAAGTACTTGAACAGCTGGTTTTAGTTGTCCATTTTCGTCGGTAGGGATAACAGTGAAGTCACCTGAAGAGTAATTGGCCGCTATAATAAACTTTTCACTTGGGTCTAAAGTAATGTAACACGGTGATTGTCCCTCTGCGCTTACTGTATTTAGTTTTGTCAGTTCATCATCTATTAAGCTAAAGGAACTTACTTTTCCGCCATTTTCTCCACCAGTTTCTTCTACAGCATAAACAAGGTTTTGAGCTTGATTTGCTATGACAAAAGAAGGGTTGTCTGGTTCAGAGGCAGTAGAAAGGGTGTTGATTTTTCCTGAATCTGTGTCAAACTCCATAAGGTGAATGCCCTGTTCCGGAGAGTTAGTATAGGTGCCAAGTAAAAACCTATGCTTAAGAGGGGTTTCTTTTGCTTTCATTTCCACTTTTTCTTTAGAGGCTGTACCACAAGCAAGGCACAATATCAATAAACTAATATTAAATAGATTTTTCATTTTCTTTTTTGTCTTCGATTTCGTCAATTCCACTTGCCAATCCGTGTGTTTTTGGGTGGTATTTGCCTTTAAGGTCATCTACCTTTGATTTGGACCAAAGCTTTACCCCAGAAAAATAGGAAGCCCTACCAATCATATGGGCGCCAACTGGTGCCGTTAACAATATAAAAGTGATGATGGCCAACACTCTTGAGGTAATTCCAATTTCATTGAAATAGATTGCAGCTGAAATTAATAACAAACCAATTCCTAAAGTAGCCGCTTTAGTGGTTACCGAAATCCGCAAATAAAGATCAGGCATTCTGATTAGTCCAACGGCTGCAAGTAGTATGAAAAGAGCTCCCAGAGAACTCAAAAATAGGATCAGGTATTCATTCATTTTTCTCTCTTTTATCTAAATAATAAGAAAATGCAACGGTGCCTAAAAAGGCGATCAAGGCCATGATCATGGCAATGTCTAGAAAGGCTGGCTGATCAGTATAAATACTGTAAATAGTAATTATTCCAATCCCCGTGGTAAGCAATAGATCAAGTGCTACAACCCTGTCAGAAAGTGTAGGGCCAATGAGGAACCTGATAAATATTAGCAAGGTGGAAATGGCCAGTACAGGTAGTATTATATAATATAGGAAGTCGTATACACTCATCTCAAAATCTCCAAAAGTTTACGTTCAAATCCATTCTTAATATCAGCAATAAATGCTTCTTTATTTTTCACGTACATGGCATGTACATATAGTACTTTTCTATCGTCAGAAACATCCAAGCTTAAAGTACCAGGAGTTAGGGTTATTAGATTGGCCAACAAGGTGATCTCTACATCCGTCTTGGCATCCAAAGGAATCTTTACTATCCCCGGTTTCATAAAATAGCTGGGTGTACTCACATCATAGGCTACCTGTAAATTGGCTTTGATCAATTCATACAGGAAGAAGAAGATAAAGGCTATAAGCTTTGGTCCTCTTGAGAGGTATCTATTGTTTTGTTCATCTCTGGATATGAGCCACAGTAGAAAAAAGCTCAATGTGAAACCAAAGACGAAATTCACAAAGGAGAATGTACCTGTTACTGCCAGCCAGATAAAGGAAAGCAATAGGTTACTAAGAAACCTGGTTTTTATCATTTTTCTATTGAATTAATTGCCCAAAACTGCTTGAATATATAAGGTAGGGTCCATTAGGTTCTCAGCGATTTTAATAGATAATCGCATGACCCATTCTGCTCCAAAACCTATTCCTAACGATATTATAGAAAGAAAAAACACCGACCCAATCATAGCTCTTCTCTTTAGTGGTTTTAGGGCATTGAAATACTTGATGTGCTTTTTCTCTGGTAACTCAGGCCCATCTTTCCAAAATACCTCTGACCACATTCTTGCGATTACAAATAAGGTAAGGAAACTTCCTAAGATTATGAAAGCGACAACTAAAATATTTGATTGGTCCAGAGCTCCCTGAATGAGAAGTAACTTGCCCCAAAAGCCAGACAATGGAGGAATACCTACTAAAGAGAAAAGAGGTACAGCCATCAGTAGACTTAGTTTAGGATGTTCTTTATAAAAACCACCAAGTAAACGCATAGAATAGGTGCCCTTGAATTTAAAGATTAGCCCACTTACCATAAAGAGATTCGTTTTCACAATAATGTCATGTACCAGATAGAATATGGTACCTGCAATGGCGAGAGAGCTATAGACTCCTAAACCTGCAAGCATAAAACCAATGTGGCAAATGATAAGGTAGCTAAATATTTTTCTAATGTTATTCTGAATCAATGCGCCTATTCCTCCTGATAGGATGGTGAAAATAGCAAGCACCATGATCACCGTAGAAAGGAAAGTGTCAGGTACAAAAATCAAGGTAAAAACTCTTAACATGGCATAAACACCCACTTTGGTAAGTAGTCCACCAAATATGGCAGAGATGGCTGGCGGTGGGGTATGGTAGGAAGCAGGTAACCAAAAATAGAGTGGAAATACTGCTGATTTAATTCCAAAGCCTACTAAGAAGAGGATGGCTGTTACATTTACCAATCCTCTATTTTCTATCTCAGCCACGCGAAGTGAAAGGTCGGCCATATTTAAACTTCCCGTCAAACCGTAAAGTATGGCTATGGCTGTAAGAAATATAACAGAAGCCAATAAGTTCATGGTGACATACTTTATGGCACCTTCTATTTGGGCTTTTTCTCCCCCTATGGTCAATAGAACAAAAGAAGAGATAATGATGATTTCAAACCAAACATAAAGATTAAATAGATCACCAGTCAAAAAGGCCCCACTCAATCCCATGATTAGTAAGTGGAAAATAGGGAAATAGCCGAATTTGATACGGGCGTTTCTTACACTGCCTACCGAATACACGCTGACAGCAAGCCCTGCAATGGCTGTTAGCAAGACTAGAAGGGCACTAAAAGAATCGGCCACAAAAGTGATCCCAAAAGGTGCGCTCCATCCACCCGCTTGCATGATTTGAATGCCTTCATTGTCCACTTTTATCAGTAGCAATAGGCTGATTATTAGTGCTATTATGGATCCGGTTACAGAGATCAGCTTTTGAATGTTTTTGCTGCTCCATGAAAACATCAGCAAAATGGCTATTAAAAGCTGGAAAATTACCGGTAAAACAATATACGGGTTGTTCATAAGTCTTCGTCGGTTGCGTTCATTTCGTCCAGATCATCTGTTTTGACCACTTTATAGGCACGTTTGATTAGTATAATGGCAAAGGCTTGAAGGCCGAAACTAATTACTATGGCGGTAAGGATTAGTGCCTGAGGTACAGGGTCTGCATAAATTTCTCCCAACATCTTTTCTGAGGAGGCTATAATAGGGGGCTTTCCTTTAACTATTTTTCCTAATAAGAATATCAATAAATTGGCTCCATTACCGAGTAAGATCAGTCCGATAATTAACTTTACCAAACTTCTTCTCAGCATCATATAGATACCAGCGGCATACAAGAGCCCTATTATAATGACCAATAAAATTTCCATATTATAAACCTTCTGATATGGTGAAAATAATGGTGAGGGTGACACCAATAACTACCAAGTAAACGCCAGTGTCAAAAAACAAGGCGGTACCAACTGATCCTATTACAGGTACAGCATTCTCCATCCAAAGACCAGTCATAAACGCTTCCCCAAAGAACAGGGGCAAGGCACCAGAAGCCAAAGCCAAAAGTAATCCAACAGGCATTAAGAAACCTGGATGAATAGACATGATGTTTTTTGTTTTTTCTATTCCATTGGCGAATGAATGGATGACGAAAGCGATAGAGGCCATCAAGCCTCCCACAAAGCCACCTCCTGGTAAATAATGTCCACGCAATAATATAAAGATGGAAAAGAGTAATAATAGCGGCAGCAGGTATACCGAGGCCGTCTTGAATATGATGGTTTTCATAATTATTCTTTTTCAGTACTTTTTAGATGGAGTTTTAAAAGGCCAAATACACCGATGGCTGCAATCGCCAATACAGTGATTTCTACAATGGTATCCAAGCCCCTGAAATCAACAAGGATTACATTGACTACATTTTTACCTTTTCCAAGAATATAAGCATTCTTTGCATAGTATTCACTGATTTCCTTGGTGACAGATTCGTTCATGACTTCTAAGGTCAACACACTGATCAAGGCACCAAATACAAGGGCCAACAATCCATCCCTTATTTTATCATTGTTATCCGACAATACAAGGTACCTAGGTAGATTGTATAAAACCAATACAAATAGAATCACTGTCAAGGTGTCTATAGAGAATTGGGTCATGGCCAAATCCGGTGCAGAGTAGAATAAAAATATCATGCAAAAGGAATAACCTACCACACCCAAAGAGGCAACTGCAGTAAGTCTAGATTTGGAAAAGACAGTAAAGAATATTGCTGAGGCCATGATAATGATTACAATGGCTTCATATAGGGTGACCTCTGTAAGTTTGGCAGTATCTACATACAATTCCACACCTGTGAAGAAACGGTAGCCCAGTAAAATGGTCAAAAAGGAAAGAATGGTAATTAAATAATACCTTAAATAGCCATTTTGAAAGAACTTTGTCCATTGCCTGCTTAACAAAACAAAGCTGTTAGACAGGCCAACGATAATCGATTGAGGAGAAATCTTCTCAAACCTTGTAACCTTGGATAGCAAGCCTTCAGAAGGTTTTAATAAGAAATACAAAGCAGTACCCGAACCTATGGTAATGGCACTCAATAACAGAATCAGGTTAATGCCATGCCAAAGTTTCAAATGAAAATCAGGCGTGGCTCCTGTAATAGATTGAACTACAGGTTTTATTATGCTTCCTTCAATTAAACCTGGGGCCAGGCCAAACAAGATTCCTAAAACACCAAGTAATAAAGGAGGAATGTACATGGCAGGACCAGGTAGGTGAAGTTTTTTGAATTCTTCAGGCAATTTTCCTACAAAAGGTTTTATCCCAGCTAAAAAACCTGCAAATAACAAGGCTGCATTGGTGAAGACAGCCAATCCCGTAAGTAACCAAGCTATATCACCCATGCCTAGTGTAGCGTCATAAATTAAATCTTTTCCAACAAAACCGAAGGAAGGGGGGATTCCTGCATTAGAGATAGCTGCTAACATGGCTGCAATCCCCACAGGTAGCATTACTTTATTTAAACCTCCAAGTTTGCGTATGTCTCGGGTGCCAGTTTCATGATCAATAATTCCTGTGACAAGAAAAAGTGTCGCCTTATATAAGGCATGGACTAAAATGAAAACTGAAGCCGCCAATAAGGCCTCTTTTGTGCCAAGGCCTATTAAAAAAACCAATATTCCTAGAGCTGAGATGGTTGAATAGGCTAGGATTCCTTTCAGATCCAACCTGAACAAGGCATGGATGGCTGCATAAGTCATGGTAAGCGCACCAACTATTATAAGTGTACTGTTCCACCATTCATGGTTTCCCAATACTGGTGTAAACCTTGCCAATAAATAGATTCCTGCTTTCACCATCGTCGCAGAATGGAGGTAAGTAGATACAGGGGTAGGGGCTTTCATTGCGCCAGGCAACCAGAAATGAAATGGAAATTGAGCGGATTTGGTAAATGCTGCAATAAATAAGAACAACAATACCCACCCATAAAGGTCATTGGATTGAATAGATTCAGCCAAAGGAGCAAGGGCAGATATTTGATATTCACCCGTAATTTGACCCAAGCCGACCATTGCGGCCATCAAAAACAAACCACCAAAGCCCGTTACAGCCAATGCTGTGATCGCTGATTTCCTAGAAGCAGGGTTGTCATTATTGAAACCTATCAAGAAGAAGGAACTGATACTAGTAAGTTCCCAAAAGATAAAAAGAGTGTAGATATTATCAGACAGGACCAATCCAAGCATGGAAGCCATAAACATGGCCAGGTAGGCATAGAATCTGTCTAGATATTGATGGCCTTTTAGGTAGGAGGAAGTGTATATAAATACAAGGGTTCCGATTCCACTGATCAGTAAAACGAAAAGGTAGGACAATCCATCAAGGTTAAAATCAAGGTTCACCCCTATGGAGGGCACCCATTGATAACTGACCTTTAAAGTCTCCCCAGCCAGTATTAAGGGTAATTTTGAAAGGAAAAACCCAAAGATGGAAAATGGCAGAATGGCAACCCAAATGGTAGATTTAGGCTTCATCCAGCCCATTATCAGTGGGATTACTAAAGCCAAAATAAATCCCGAAATTACAGCAATCAACATCAGCGATTATTTAACGAGTTTGTTTAACGAAAGCCTAAAATACGAAAAATAATGTGATAAGACAGGTCTAATATAATCGTTTCCATTAATGGTTAGTTGATAAACCTAATAAGGCACTGATTGTAAGCAAAATATAATAAATGAGGTAATTAGTAGAGAAATTATACCGGAGTTTTGATGAAATAACTCAAAAAAATGTGCATTTTTGAGTTATTGCAAAGAATAAATATAACCTTTTCAACCATGGCTAACATCTACGAGACTGAAGTCGCAAAGCGTTTCACGATTTATAACAGTCTGTTTTTAGACCTGCCCTTTGACCAAATATATAGAACAGGCACATTGTTGCCGATCTTATCTGAGGCATGCCAAAGTGGGTTTCAAGAAAATAAAACGCCAAAGGAAATTATCCGCCAATTCTTTGAAGAATTAATGGCCGATAAACCTGAAGAAGAAAGGCATGATCTTCTTTTTAAAATGGTACAATACATCGAACGTCAGGTAGTGTTATTTGACTCGATAGAAGATGCCTCCTTCGAAAAATTCAATGACATCAAAGGTAAAGGTACCATGACGGCATTGATTGCCAGAGCGGAGAATGACCATAAAAAGGAAGAACTCATAGAAAAGTTGAAGAACTTTTCTGTTCGACTGACACTTACGGCACACCCAACGCAATTTTATCCTGGGAATGTTCTGGCGATTATCACTGATCTGGAGCAAGCAATAAGGAAAAATGACCTTGGTGATGTGGATCTTTTGCTTCGCCAATTGGGTAAAACAGCTTTCATTAACAAAGAGAAGCCTTCTCCTTATGAAGAGGCTGTAAGTTTAACCTGGTTTTTGGAGTATGTGTTTTATCCGAGCATATCGGATATCATGATCAGAATCCTCAACCAACTGAATATTCCGCTACATGATTGGGAGAATCCCAATTTGCTAAAAGTGGGTTTTTGGCCAGGTGGTGACAGGGATGGTAATCCTTTCGTTACTCATGAAATCACTAAAAAGGTTTCTGACAAGCTACAAAACAGCATTCTTAAGTGTTACTATAGAGATATACGTAAGGTAAGAAGAAGATTAACCTTTCATAATGTTGAAAGTCATCTTATTAAAGCAGAAAAAGGTATATACAATACTTTATTCAGTGGAGAGGGTGAGGTTTTCCATTCTAAAGATGAATTACTAGCTGTTTTATATGAGGCTAGAAAAGGCATAATAGAAGAGCATGGTGGCTTGTCACTTGAATTGCTGGATGAGTTCATTCTTAAAGTGAGGGTATTTGGGTTCCATTTTGCCAGCATGGACGTGAGGCAAGACAGTAGGAAACACGATGCCCTTTGGGATGAGATTTTAGAGAAAAGTGAAGGAGAGGCTGCTTTGGAGGCTTACCATCAAGGGGATGAGGAGGCGAAAATCCAAAAAATCCTTTCTGTTGATAAGTTGCCAGAAATCAATTCTCTGGAAGATCCATTTCATAGAGAAATGCTGGAGAGCATTTCCTCTATAGCCTATATTCAGAAAAACAATGGACCTATGGGTTGCCACAGGTACATTATTTCCAATAACCAGTCTGTACTGCATGTTTTGGAGGTCTATCAGTTAAATAAATTACTACTTGCAAATGGTGGTGATTTGTTCCTTGATATTGTGCCTTTATTTGAAACCATTGACGATTTGGCTGCTGCACACAGCGTTATGTCATCTCTTTATAACAATAAAACTTACAGAGACCACCTTCGTAAGCGAGGAAACAAGCAATCGATTATGTTGGGCTTTTCTGATGGAACCAAAGATGGTGGTTACATCAGGGCCAACTGGTCTATATTAAGGGCTAAGGAAGAGCTTACCAAAGTGGCAAGAGAGGAAGGGATAGATGTAGTCTTCTTTGATGGGAGAGGTGGACCGCCTGCAAGGGGTGGGGGAAACACTCATAACTTCTATGCTTCTCTCGGACCCAATGTGGAAAACCGTGAAATCCAGATTACCATACAAGGACAGACCATTAGTGCCAATTATGGCAAGCCAGTTAGTTGCTCTTATAATTTAGAACAATTACTTAGTGCTGGTATGGAAAGTCATTTGTATCCTTCAAGCGAAAACAGTTTGACTGATAAGCAAAAGTCGCTTATCGATGAGATGGCCGATATCAGTTATAATGCTTATAAAGAGCTTAAGAACCACGAACAATTTGTACCGTATTTGGAAAAAGTTACTCCATTGAAATTCTTTGGAATGACCAATATAGGATCCAGACCGGTAAAAAGAAGCAAAGGCGGTAGCATGAAATTTGAGGATTTGAGAGCCATACCTTTTGTAGGCGCTTGGGCCCAAATGAAGCAAAATATTCCAGGTTTCTTTGGCGTGGGTAAAGCCATAGAAGAGTTGGAAAAACAAGGCAGGTTAGGAGAGGTGCAGCAGTTATACAAAGATTCTTTGTTTTTCCGCTCACTATTGGGGAATTCCATGCAATCCCTTGCCAAGTCCTTTTATCCAGCAACAGCTTACCTCAAAGATGATCCACAATTCGGAGGTTTCTGGGAGTTGATGTACGGTGAGTACCAAAGATCTTATGATAAGATTCTTAGTGTGGCCGGTATGAGCACCTTGCTAGAGGACAGTCCATTGAGTAAAGAATCCATTGCCATCAGGGAAAGGATTGTTTTACCATTGATCACTATACAGCAGTATGCTATCCAGACCATATTAGAAAAAGGAAAAGAAGATACCGCCTTACAAAAGTTAATCCTAAGAACCATGTTTGGAATCATTAATGCCGCAAGAAATGCTGCTTAATACAAAATAGAAACGTTTCTAATGCTAATATAAGGGCCACTGTTACAGTGGCCTTTTTTTTATCTAAACGTAAGCCTTTTATTTGAATTCAGAAAGTAGTTATTGCTTAACCTACGAATAAATAATAATAGGAGAAAATAGAGATTGTATATTGATTAACTCTATGCAAATCCCTAGCATCATCCTAAGAAGGTGTAATGTTGTCCGCTTTATAAAACGTTTGATAAAATCTTGTTTTATCTTTATTGATTCAACTAAAAGAAGGTGGTTTAAGCCTAAAGAGTAGTTATAGTTTTTTAATTAGTATTTATTCCTTAGTTTTAGAGGTAGATGGAGGGTGAATAAATAGAACTGTGTGCTTTAGGCGGATGTTGTGCTTCATGCGAAAAAAAGAGTCATCAAGACTTCAAAATAGGATAAATCGAATGAGTTATGAATCAAAAGACTAAAACTACATGGACAAATTAAAGTTCTATATAACGAATAGATTCATTCTTCTTTTAGTCAGCATTGCGTTTTTCATAGGAATCCATTACCTGTTTACTGACTCAATTTTGCCTGACACTTCAACCAAAAATATTTGGTTCTACTCAGGACTTTTCATGTTGTTTTTTTCAGTCCTTTTTATCGAACCTTACTACTCATCTCCAAAAAATGTAATTACGAATTCAATCCCTTTATTACTCGTTTATGTTTCAATAAAGGAATCATTTACTAACGACACTCTTTGGTATTTTACAATAGTGTTAATTGGTGCTTTAATCGCTCTATCAATCATCGCTATTGCACTTACAGCAAATAATGAAAGTCCTGAATCATCTAGAAACAAATTATCAAATAGTATTAAAAATATTGCAGTTTTTGTCGGCCGGGGAAAAGTTATTTACTCTTTTGTTTTTATCTCTATTCTCATTCTTTACAAAGCAGAAATAGTAAAAGAAGTCAGCGACAGTTATCTTTTTTCGATGGTAGTACTATGGGGTTTAGTTTTAATTATTGACTCAAAGTCGCTTCATAATTCGTTTACTAGAGAAAAAAATAAAGTCCAACTAAATGCAATTGGGGAAATCTTTGGGGTTCAATCGAAGAAAATATTTCTAGTAAAGCTTTTTGAAGATAAAAGTAAGAGCATAAAACGATTTGATATAGTAACATTTAAGTATTCAATGCAAGATTCAGATACTTATGCAATTGCAGGTATTGTGTTCGATACATACCTCCTAAATCAAGAAAAATGGATTAAAGTATTACAATTAGGGACTACCAAGAGTGGTTTATCAAACTTAAAACGAAATTTAGTATGCAAAGTCGTTGAACCTAATGAAATAGAAGACCTCTCAAATTCCCTTAAAATTAAAGATTTAGTTGGGGTGGTCATTGAAAAATCATCCATTGGTTCCATAAAATTTGAGTATTCAAAACAAACCGATGACATTCAGGAGGGAGATTTATTAGAACTTACAGTAGGAAGTCGTAGGCTATTTTACCAAGTAATCGGGGGAACAACAGAACTTAAAAAATTAGAAAGTAAGAATGAAACAGGATTTATTGAAGGAGAAGCGATTCAACTAGGAGAATGGCAAAATGACCTTCTTTCTTTTCAAAAATTCGGTTGGGTTCCATCCATTAACACTCCTATTTTTAAAGCCGGCACAAGTAACACAGAAATTCAAGAGTTCGAATACCCGGAATTTCAACTAGGCACTATTCCAAACACAAAGCTACCTTCAATCATCAATTTAAATGAAGCTGTTAGCCATCATTTAGCGTTATTGGGTGTTACAGGCTCTGGAAAGTCATTCTTAGCAAGAGAAATAATTAAATCATTAAAAACAGATACAAATGTAATTTGTATTGATTTTACAGGTGAATACAAGACTGACTTAGAAGGGCTAAACCCAATTGAATTAATAAAAGTTGAAGGATTAAATTCTCTCGAAGAGACATTTGCTGAAAAGCACGAAAAGGCTTTAAATCATAAACCTGCGGAAGAACTTAAATTAAAGAAAAAGATTCAAGGTCAACTTGATGATTATGTAAAAGATTTTTTTGCAGGAGATGAAAACCTTGGATTATTTGAACTGCCTGCATTATCGAATACTTCGTTCATTTTAGAGTTTACTCAATTTTTTATTGAGAGCGTTTTTAATTACGCAAAAGCAAATAAAGGAAGTCGGGTGTGTTTGGTATTAGAAGAAGCACACACCATAGTTCCTGAGACAAACTTTTTAGGAGATTTAGGAGATTATGGTAGCTCTAAGGCACTAGTAAATAAGATGTCTCAAATTGCATTACAAGGAAGGAAGTATGGAGTTGGTTTAATTGTTATTGCTCAAAGAACAGCTAATGTATCAAAGACAGTACTTACTCAATGTAATTCAATTATTTGCTTCCAAGCTTTTGACGAAACCAGTTTTACTTTTTTAGGCAATTATATAGGCAAAGATTTAGTGCAAGCATTACCCAATTTGAAACGATATCACGCAATTGTGACAGGAAAAGCAATTAGATCTAACTTACCAATGATAGTAAACCTTGAAAGAAAAGTTGAATAAAGACAGGAAAACAAAAATAAGGTGTATAGTGCATAAATAAAATATGGTAAAATTTAACCTTTTCGTAAGTAGAAATAGAATCACGATTTCTAGGTGGTTAGTTATATTTGGTATCTTGATAATTGGTTGGTTTGTATTTAGAGGATATTTTTTCGATAATTTTATAAATCCCACTGAAAAAGTTTCTTTAGATAGTGCCTCCAAATTTGGAGACTTTATTGGTGGAGTAATTGGAGCAATTTTTACACTAGTCGGAATTGTTCTGCTATATGAAACGTTATCGTTTCAAAGAAAAGAACTAAAAGAAAGTAGACAGGTTTTTGAAAGTCAGCAATTTGAAAATACTTTTTTTAATCTTCTTAATTTATATCAAAATATTGTTGAATCTACACATTATGAAAATTTTGTTGGGCAATCACATAATGGTCAAGATTTCTTTGTTGAGAAGAAGAAAAAATGCTTTGAAGCATATAAAAGCACTAATTCAGCTTTTAAAAACCGAAAGATTGCAATTGACATATATGTTAATTATTATACTGAAAACAAAGAACAAATTGCCCATTATTTTCGAACTTTATATAGAATATTTAAGACAATTGATGGTTCTCATTTTAGTGAAGACAGAAAAATGTATTATGCTAAAATTGTAAGGGCTCAATTAACAGAATCAGAACTGTTCTTTATAAACTATAATGCTTGTACTGAATATGGGAAAAACTTCAGGAAGTTAATCATTAAATTCAATATCGTAAAGCATTTACCACTTTTTGAGAAGTTAGAATTTAATGAATGGCGTCAAAAACTAAATCAAGATAAAATTAATAGCCTCAATGCAGTCTTTTTAGGGATTATTGAGTATTTAAAAACAAACGAAACACCATATTATTACAAAACCTTTTTAAAGGGTCAATATGCTATAAAGGTAATAAATCAGATAACCTCTATTTCTTTACAAATCTTCAAAAACTCCAATGTAACACCAAGTCCTCACTTGCAATCAGGATATGGGTTAAATGATTTTTCTGACACAGAATTAGAAAAACTTCTTAAAGCTTTTTTTATTGAAACATTTAAGAATGGAAATTATGAAATTATAAAAGAAAATAAAAATATAAAGGTGATGACAGATGTTGAGAATAAAGGAAATGGAAAATCAGAAATATGGGTTAAAGCCATAAATCAAAAGAATGAACCAATTAAATTAAAATAATATGCAAAAAGTAATTCATATAAATATTAATGCTAAACCAGGAGACAATAAGAATTTATCAGAATTCGAAGCGCCTGAATTAAATAAGTACTTGGAAGATGGATATAAGGTCGTCAATGTCTATCAAATAGCTCCTAGTCCAAGTCTCTATTGCACAACTATTACCTTTGTTTTAGAAAAATAGCAATACGCTACAATAACTAAGTATTCTGAGGGCTACAAAAGCCTAGTCAGAATGTAATGTCGAATACTTAGAAAGTTTCAAGGTAAACTTTATTGACCCTTCGACCTTTTCGAAAGGCCAAGTGGCCATTTCATGGCAATGGGATATTTGGTTACTATGGGAATGTTTTTTCCTCTTTTTTTTTTAGAGCTTGAAGTATGAAAAAAATAGTTGGATATAGGCTGTTTGTTTGCTAAGTTTTACCTTTTTAGGTAATTAATTCCACTTTTTAAATGGTCTAAGTGTGATTAGTAGACTGTTATTGCCATTAGGACATACTTATCCCATTAAGCTAACTGGCGCTTTTTATTTTGCTTCCTGATTTTGTTAAACCAGTTAGCTGGTGGCCCCCGTTGGTCGAAGCATGCCACTGTATGCAGTTTCCCGGTTTTGCAACAAAGGCACTTTTGAGCAGGGAAGCAGATTTTTCCCCTACTTCTATTACCACCTGACCGATCTGCCTATTGATATTGACTTTATGTGTGGCCTTAAAAGCACTGGCGAGTATGCCTGATACGGATTAATGAAATGGGCGGGTAGTTTGCTTCTTCTTATTATCTTTATAAGTATTTATAAAGTAGGCTATCAGGCGCTACTCTACTGCTCAATAGAAGATTATGAAAGGAAAATGGATTGGAAAATATTGGTTCTCAGGAATTGTACCAGATTCCTTGAGAGACAGAAAAACTGAATTCGAAATAATCATTGAAAGTTTTGTTAATTCTAAAATATCAGGAAAGGTTTCTGACAATATAGAGACGGGAGGAACTTCAGGCATAGGAATTATCTCGGGAAAAATCAAAGATAATAAGGTTAAATTCGTCAAAAGAATGCCAGTTAAAACGTCTGTTTTAGAGATGGAACTAGAGTTGAGGAAAAGAAGCCACATAGACCGATTTACTATTCTGGAATAATGGATTCAGAATCGAATTTTATTAAAGGAACCTGGAAATTCAAAAGAGGTATTGGCTTTGTAAATGGGCGACTAGTAATTTATCCTAGAACAAGAGGTGAATGGGAAATGAAAAGAGCATAACACTGTATATAGTAAATAGGGTGTTAGAACACGTTCAGAACCTGATGAGATTATTGAGGCCTTGAAAAATCTATCTTAAAAAAAATTGCTGACTGAAGTTCCTGAACCCCATAAAGAGCAAGAATTGCTTGTAATTTAAAACCTTTATGAAGGTACTCCTGCTACTGTAGTAAACTGATGGTCCTATAAAACCCAACGTCGTATAAGTGAAATCATAGTTAAGTGTTGCGTATAACGTATGATATTTTTAAATTTGTACGTACAATTTAGAGCTATGGATTCAAAACTGACCTTAAAACTTGATAATGGTGTAATTGAGCGTGCGAAGATGTACGCCAAAGAACAGAACATTAGCTTGTCAAAATTAATTGAAAATTATTTGGATGCACTTACAAAGGGAAATGCTGGAAAGGCAGAAGTAAGCCCGTTGGTCAAGAGTTTAACAGGTGTGGTTAAATTGAAAGAAGGTGCAGAGAATAGAAAATACATTGATTATTTATCCAATAAGTATAACTAATGGATAGAATACTTGTAGATACCAATGTGGTTTTGGATTTATTAGGGAAACGGGAAAGTTTTTTAAAAGAGGCTCAGGAGCTATTTACCCTGGGTGATAAAGGAAAGGTGAAATTATTTGTGTCAGCACTTACTTTTGCCAATACCTATTATATCCTTTCTCAGCATTTGAAGGTTTCAAGTGCGAGAAAGGTACTTAGGCAGTTCAAGGTATTGGTTGAAGTTGTTCCCATAGATGATAAGGTGATTGAATTGGCGCTTGATTCGGAATTTAAAGATTTTGAAGATGCGATACAGTACTATTCTGCTATTGAAAATGGAGTTAGAATAATCATTACGAGAAACCAAAAAGATTTTAAGCATTCGAAGATTCCAGTATTGTCTGCCAAGGAATACCTCGGAATGAAAGGATGACAAAGCTTACGGGGAAAATATCCATATTCTTGTATCCATCCGAAAATAAGATCTTTTGTAAATGCTAGTCTGTTATAAACTGGTGACATTAAAACAAGTAGGAGGTAGATCCGATATTTTGCACATTTACTAAAGCGTATTAAATGAGGGGTTTTACAATCCTATTTTTTCTAACCATGATCATTTATACCTCCCATGGTCAAACTGGAGATCCTTATTATCTAGGTCTCAATAATTATCCTCGATTAAAATTACCTCCTACTCACTTTTCCCTCCAAAATCCACCCCCATATTATAAAGGGTAAAGGCAAAGATATCTGCCTGTTCCTCAATCACCTTCGAAGTAGGCTTGCCTGCACCATGTCCTGCATTGGTTTCGATTCGGATCAATACGGGCAATTCTCCTTTATGGGCTTCCTGAAGTGCTGCAGCAAATTTAAAGGAATGTGCAGGAACCACACGGTCATCATGGTCGGCCGTAGTGACCAAAGTTGCAGGGTAGGCTGTTCCTTGCTTCAAGGCATGAACAGGTGAATAACTTTTTAGGTACCGGTACATCTCTTCACTCTCATCTGCAGTTCCGTAATCATAGGCCCATCCTGCCCCTGCAGTAAACTGATGGTACCTTAGCATGTCCATAACTCCCACAGCAGGCAAAGCCACTCTGGCAAGATCAGGTCTTTGGATCATCGTAGCACCCACGAGTAGCCCACCATTGCTACCGCCTTTGATGGCCAAGTAGTCACTTGAAGTGTATCCTTCATGAATTAAATACTCTCCCGCAGCTATGAAATCATCAAATACATTTTGCTTCTGAAGTTTAGTGCCAGCCTTGTGCCAATTTTCACCATATTCTCCACCTCCCCTGATATTAGGGACAGCATAAATACCACCATTTTCTAACCATACGGTATTGGCTATGCTGAAAGCAGGTGTGAGGCTAATGTTAAAACCGCCATATCCGTACAATATTGTAGGGTTCTTGCCATTCAAGGCCAAGCCTTTTTTATGGGTGATGATCATAGGTACTTTAGTGCCATCCTTGGAAGTGTAAAAAACCTGATGGCTTTCATAGGCCTCTGGGTCAAAATTCAGTTGGGGTTGTCGGTAAAGTTTACTCTTCCCTTCTCTTATTGAATAACGATAAATGCTTCCCGGTTGCACATAGGAAGTGAAGGAATAATAAATGCTGTCTTGCGTTTTTTTGGAGGAGAAACCACTAACAGTACCTGCTCCGGGAAGTTCGATTCTGCTTTCTTCCTTGCCTTCATAGTCATATTGGCGAATTTCGCAGATGGCGTCTTTTAAGTAAGTAGCAAATAGCTTCCCACCACCTTTGGATACTTGCATGACTTGTTCTTTTTCAGGAACAAGCACCTGCCATTTTTCCGGTTCGGGATTGTTCAGGTCAATTTTTACCAGTTGGTTGTTTGGTGCATCCTTGTTGGTTTGGACCAACAGCCATCCTTCCCGATGATCCAAAACGCCATGGTTATTGTTCATATTGGCTACGATGGGCTTGATGGTACTACCTGCTTTGCTTAAATCTTTGATGTACAATTCGTTTCCAGTGGTGCTGTTAGCAGCACTAATAACAAGGACTTGATCATCCTCCGTAACAGTACATGAAACATACCTTTTAGGTGTTTCATCATTTCCAAATACCAGTACATCTTCAGCTTGTGTGGTACCCAATTCGTGGAAATAAAGCCTGTGATCATTGGTCAATGCAGAAAGCTTGGATCCGTCAGGTTGGGCATAGGTACTGTAGTAAAAGCCTTTTTTTCCTTCCCATGAAATGCCTGTGAATTTGGCATCCTTGATTTGATCTTTTAGTAAGGTCTTGCTTTCGGTGTCCATGACATAGATATCCCTCCAATCCGATCCTGCGACAGAAACAGCATAGGCAAATAAACTTCCATCTTTGGTGAAGACAATACTGGACAAGGAAGTGCTGCCATCTTCAGACAGCTTATTGGGATCCAAAAAGACTTCTTCATTTCCTTCATCCCGTGATCTGTACAGCACAGACTGATTTTGCAGTCCGTCATTCTTAAAGTAATAAGTCCAGTCACCGTAGAAAAAAGGAGCCCCTACTTTCTCATAATTCCATACTTTTTCAAGCCTTTCTCTTATGGCCTCTCTAAAAGGAATTTTATCCAAGTAATCAAAAGTGACTTTATTTTGGGCAATCACCCATTCTTTGGTGTTTTCAGCATAATCGTCCTCTAGCCATCGGTAAGGGTCTGCTACTTCTTCCCCCCAATACAAGTCAACATGATCAGATTTTCCGGTAATTGGGTATTCCACAGGTATAGGTTTGAAATGGTTTTCATTAGTACATGCCAAGGTCAGAATTGTCAGACACAAAAGACTGTTTTTTTTCAATTTGGGTAATAATATAAAGTCGTTTTGCATCATTTTCCTTTTTATGACATTGACATAAACAATGGCGATTATAAATACATCATTCTTTAACCCGGATTATGTAATACAATTCGTGATGAGTGTTGCAATCGCAAGAAAATCAGGCTGATTGGAGATTTTAGCATAGCGCCGCTATGGTGAAATTGAAAACAGCAACGAAGTGGCTGATTTTAAAGCGATTTCAGCACGTAATAGAATGTCTAATGCATAATTCGGGTTTAAATTTAGGCATTTATTTTTTTGTGTTCAGGTAATTTTAGAAAAAGGAAGAACCGTAAATGTTAAATTTAGTCGGATATTAGTCGCTTTGCTACTTGGCTGGTTGAAAAATGAGGCAAATCCTTGTGAAGGAAACCAATTATCACTACAATAAATACCGTCACTTTAAAAGTGAATAAAGTTGGCAGTAAATTTTTTGTCTTTGCTAATTTTGAAAACAAAAGCCAAGCTGTTTTACCTACTTATCTATCTGAAAAAAACGATGAGAAATAAAAAGTATATTTTAATTGTTGGAATGCTATTCTTCCTATTTGGTGGCTACTTTATTGCTGACAAGATGCTTTTCAGTGGGGTTAAACCCAGGGCTGTAGACGGGAATGGTTTTCAAGCAAACTTCTTTGCCAAGGAAAGCATTAAGAATAGCCCCACAGTAATCTTGATAGGTGGAGGCCAATGGGGAGATTATTGGGGCCAACAATTTGCTCAAAAAGGCTTGGTTGGATTGTCGCTACCTTATATAGGAAAGGAAGGATTGCCAGAATTGCCTGAAGGAATTGAGTTGACCTATTTTGAAAATGTCCTCAATTGGCTTAAAGCGCAAACAGAGGTTAATCCAAACAAAATAGTGGTGATGGGTGCTTCAAGAAATGCTGAATTAGCGCTGGTGCTTGCCTCAGTATTACCCAAACACATTCGTGGCGTGGTGGCTTATGCCCCAAGTGCTGTGTCTTGGTCAAATACTGTTTTGCCCTATAATTCCAATGAAATAAAAGCGAGTTGGAAATACAAAGGAATTGATATTCCTTATCTGCCTATGGATAAAATCAAGGGAAATAAGACCAATAAAATTGAGATGGAAGGCTATTGGTTGGATGGATTGGCGAAAAAAGATTTACTTCAAAAAGCCATGATCAAGGTAGAAAATATTAACGGGCCTATCCTGCTTTTTTCTGGAACGGATGACAAGGTCTGGCCATCCTCAGTCATGGCAGACTTGATAGAAAAGAGATTGACGGAACATGACTTTGAGCATGCCTTTCAGAATATTAAATATGACAATGCGGGACATTTAATTTCTAACAATCCTGAGCATAAAGAGCGCCTTAGAACCGGAAGGGTCAACATTGATGGAAAAGAGTATACTTATGAATTTGGCGGGACTGAGGGTGGTGATTTCAAAGCAAAACAAGAAGCCAAAATAAAGTTGATGGAATTCATTGATAAGTTATAAATTAGAAGAATTGACCTGTACAAAGGGGTATGTTACAGGGACGGAACCATTTCCGTATAAAAACCTTCAAATCTATTTTTTGAGATAAAAGAGAAATGTTTGGAGACTGGGAGATAAAGTTCAAATCTTTTCACCAAACATTACCTGAAAAGTATCTTTTCAATTCCAAAACAACCCGAGCACGAATCAGTTATATCCTAAGAAATGACAGGAACTAATACGGATAGAATTATCGAGATGGCATGGGAAGATAAAACGCCATTTGAAGCCATACGAGCTCAATTTGGGCTTTCGGAAGCCGAAGTGATTGTTTGCATGCGCAGGGAATTAAAACCCAGTTCATTCAGGAACTGGAGAAAGCGGGTGAACAGTGGCACAAATCAAAAACATCTTCTCAAGAGAAATGGGGCCATAAACCGTTTTAAATCTTCCAGGCAAAGAGCGATTTCCAACAATAAAATTTCAAAAAGATAGCCTTTCCAACCAACATAGAAGCCATAAGAAAGCGGATTACAGCAATAGACCCTGTACGCTATGCCCAAACCCGGAATTATGGAGATGGAGCGGTTACCCGCCTGAGTCCATATATTTCTAGGGGTGTAATCAGTACCAGACAGGTTTACGAACACATCATTTCCTTAGAAAGGGCAGAAGAAAATTCCGAAAAACTTATTCAGGAACTTGCCTGGAGAGATTATTGGCAGCAGGTATGGTTGGCTAAAGGGGATGCGATACATACAGACCTTAAGCAGGCACAAAAGCCAATTTCAAATTATCAGGTGCCAAAGGCTATTGTTGAGGCGTCCACTGGTATCGAGGTGGTAGATGAGGCCATCATAGAATTGTATGAAACCGGCTATATGCACAATCACATGCGCATGTATGTAGCAGCCATTTGTTGCA
Source organism: Cyclobacterium sp. L-R (assembly GCF_056859355.1). NCBI lineage: Bacteria > Pseudomonadati > Bacteroidota > Cytophagia > Cytophagales > Cyclobacteriaceae > Cyclobacterium > Cyclobacterium sp. L-R. The sequence continues at coordinate 126,828 of NZ_JBSXOH010000071.1, read as the reverse complement.
ATATGGGACATTCCCATTGGTTGCCCCCTGCAAGATGGATGTATTCACATCTTTTGGATGGAGATATTGCGAGCAATCAGCTCAGCTGGCAATGGGTGGCAGGAACCTTTTCCAATAAGAAGTATTATGCCAACCAGGAAAACATCAATAGATTTTTCCACAGTGCGCAGCAGCATACTTTTCTGGATGTTCCCTACGAGCATTTTGATAGCATGGAAATCCCCAATGTATTGAAGGACAATATTGCTTTAAAAGTGGGCCTTTATTTACCAAAAATGGAAAATCCTCCTGTGTTGGTGGACCAAAACACCCTTGTCTACAACTACTATAATCTAGATCCTGATTGGCATAAGGAGGAAAGTTTTCAACGGGTGCTCCTTCTGGAACCCTCTCAATTTGAAAAACACCCTGTCCATCAAAAATGTATCGATTTTGTGATTGGTTTGTCTGAAAATATTTCGGGCATCAAATTATTTGTGGGGGAATTTGAAGCGCTTCTGGCCCAAATAAGCCAAGAGAAAATCACTTATAAAGAACATCCGCTCAATAGACATTATCAAGGTCACCAAGAATCCCGGGAATGGCTTAGTACAGTCACAGGTTACTATCCTTCCTTTTTCTCCTTTTGGAAGAAGTGTAAGAAAGAACTGTTAAAATGAAGAAAAGAGACCTTCCCAGCAAAATTTGTCTTACTTGTAAACGCCCGTTTAGCTGGCGCAAAAAGTGGGAAAGGGATTGGGAGCATGTGAAATACTGCAGTGAAAAATGCAAACGAAGTAAAAGCCATGAAAGCCATTAATATTGTTTTTCCGCATCAGCTTTTTGAAAATAGCGAACTAATAAAAAGCGGACATGAGACTTACCTGATAGAAGAGTACCTTTTCTTCCGGCAATACAAATTTCACAAGCAGAAAATAACCTTTCATCGGGCTTCCATGAAGGCTTATGAAAAATACCTTCAAGACCTTAAAATTAAGATCCAATATATAGCTTCCGACGATGCCTTGTCCGATATCAGAAAGTTTCACCAGGAAATTAAAGTTAAAGGGATTGAGACAATCCGCCTTATAGACCCTGTCGATGATTGGTTGATGCAGCGCATTCAAAGTCTCTCCAAATACTGTGAAGTCAAGGTTTTTCCAAGTCCACAATTTTTGAACAATGAAGAAGACCTAGACTATTTCTTTAGAAAGGAGAAAAAATCATTTTTGCAGGCCACCTTTTACAAGCAGCAACGTAAAAGACTTGGAATACTGATCGATGAAGAGCAAAACGCCATGGGAGGGCAATGGTCTTATGATGCGGAAAACAGGAAAAAATTCCCCAAAGGGAAAACACTTCCAGCCATAAATTTCCCTGAAAAATCAAAGGTATGGGAAGAGGCCTGTGCCTATACAAAAAAATGGTTCGGCGATAATCCAGGCGATGTATCCAAAGACAGAATTTATCCTATCAATTATAAAGAAGCAAAAGATTGGCTTGAGCAGTTTTTAACTTATCGCTTTCATGATTTTGGCAAATACGAAGACGCCATATTAAAGGAGCCTTCTTTTATCAATCATAGTCTGCTTTCTCCATTAATGAATAGCGGCTTGATTTTACCCTCGGAAGTAGTAAAGCGAGCCCTTTCCTTTGCAGAGGAAGAGGGGATACCCATCAATTCCACAGAGGGATTTATTCGCCAAATTATCGGCTGGCGTGAATTTATTCGAGGGATGTATCTTTGCAAGGGTAGGTATTCCCGTACCCGCAACTTCTGGAAGTTCAAAAGAGAAATACCCCAATCTTTTTATGAGGGGACCACTGGAATAGTGCCTGTAGACCAAACCATTAAAAAAGTGCTTCAGACCGGTTACTGCCACCATATTGAAAGGCTAATGGTTCTTGGGAACTTTATGCTCCTTTGTGAGTTTGATCCCGATGCCGTTTACCGTTGGTTTATGGAACTGTTTATTGATGCTTATGACTGGGTGATGGTGCCAAATGTGTATGGCATGTGTCTCTTTGCTGATGGAGGAACTTTTGCTACCAAACCCTATATAGGAGGGTCAAACTACCTAAGGAAGATGAGCAATTATCCCGGTGGAGAATGGGAGGAAATATGGGACGGCATGTTTTGGCGGTTTGTCATGAAACAGGAGGATTTTTTCCGGAAGAATCACCGTACCAATATGCTGGTATATTCCCTTGATAAAATGGATAAAGACAAACAACAGACTCATCTTGACAATGCCGAATCTTTTATCAAGAACAAGTTGGGAGGAGATGCTGAGTGATTATTTCTGATTGAAGGGCAATAAAGCACTTTTGGGCGACATGAACCCGGTTTTGCACCGGGATTTATCAATGATTTTACTCTGATACAAAGTTAAAAAGATCATATTATTGTTTAGAATACCTACGTTGGCTTAGTTACTTTATTACACCTTCACATACGCTCCTTTTTTTGACATTCGTCAAGTTAAAGTATGCCTATTATAAACAAGAGTTAGTGAGTCTCATAGATACTAAATCATAATTTGATAATATTACGTATATTTAAATATGGAATGGAGAACGTATATTTCAGCTGATCAGAATGTGCTTCTTGGAAAGCCAACAGTTAAAGGAACAAGAATTTCTGTAGAGCACATTATTGGCTTATTAGCCCAGGGATGGACTGAGAAACAAATCCTCGAAAATCACCCACGATTAACAAAAGAATCTTTGCAGGCAGTATTCTCCTATATTCAAGAATGCCTGAAAGACGGTCTTCTTTATTCGAACGCGTAATTTGCTAAGGTTTGAAATTTCTAGCAAATGAAAATATTCCTATTTCAAGTGTAATTTATCTCAAATCTCAGGGTTTTGACATAACGGCAATTGGTCTCGACAATCCTAGCATTTCTGATGACCAAGTTATGAATATTGCTATTAACGAAGAGCGTACTATTATTACATACGATAGTGATTATGGGGAACTCATTTTTAAGTATGGCTATAAACCAAAAGCTGGAGTAATTTTCATTCGATATCAACCCTCTGAACCTTTGGAACCAAGTAAGATACTTGAACAACTTACATCTATACCCGGATTGTCCTTTGACCGGACTCTAACAGTAGTAGACACTAATTCAATAAGACAAAAAAAATATTAATGCCCTCTGAATATTTACTTTAAAGTTGAGGATGATAGACTTGAAGTAAAATTATTCTTATCTACTCAACTAATGTTAGAAAATAAGCATAAAAATACTCTTATAATTTAGGCTAAGGCCAAGGTTTTCTCCTATTGTCTTAGGAATGGTCTTTAACCCATTCCTATTGAAATGATTTTAGACCAATCATTTTTGGTTAAAATTTTGGAAAAAGGAATTATATCCGGCTATTCAATAGCTGCCTACTTTAGCTGGAGGCATCATATATTGAGAGCACCGGCTTTAAAACATTAATCAAAACTTTCCTAAATACTCCAGATCGATTTAAATGTCTTTAAAAACCAAAGCCAGGAGGCCTCAGACATTAACGAAAAGCCGGTTTCAAAATTGACCTTACTGAAGGCTATTGCCCTTCAAAGCCAAATCATTAATACCCTGGGTGGCGCCCCTTCGTTGGCATACCTAGGGCTACAAAGGCTGCACTCCTCTGGATTGCTGCATTGAATACTACCTGTTTGTTTGCTGCGTTTTTAAAATGTTAATTTCCGAAATGATGATTTTTTCATAATCTTAATATAGGATAATGATTATTAACTTTGGCAGGTTAACCAGTTAATTGAATATTTCGTAACTTAAATATATGGAGACTCAACTTTTAGACAGGATTACGGTTAACCCTGAAATTTGCCATGGGAAACCCACAATTGGAAATAAAAGGTATACGGTGGACTTGATTCTTGACCTTTTGTCCGCAGGATCAACTCATGCCGAAATTCTGGAAGATTATCCTAAATTGGAAGAAGAGGATATCTTGGCCTGTTTAGCCTACGCAAGCAAATTATTAAAGTATTCAAGCTATACTAAAACCTCAGTTTTAAACTGGTGTTAAATCTACAACTTTAAAGAGATTGATTAAATCCAGATGTAAAGTCCTCTATCTGGAGGTCTGACATTGTACTGCAGTTGGAATGGTTCTCTCTCAAAAATAGCGTGTTTTAGCATTGCCAATTAGATCATTCTCAAAACGTAAATGAAGAACGCCTAAAAGCCCATTTTTCTAATGCATTGCCCTAAAATTAGATGGAGATTGATAGATAAATCAGTATCTTGTACTATTAGAATAAACCTAAATTCCTCCACTTATGAAATACAAGCAATCGCAGTTTGGATGGGTTGTAATTATATTGTTTACACTTTTGGTAGCTTTTCTCTGCCAGGCTTATGCCTTTCAGTGGGGAGGCAATCCACTTCCTTTTATTCCTTTCCTAGCATTGAGTTCAATTCTTGTGATTTTAGGGCTAATGCTTTACAAACTTACGGTAGAAGTTAAGGGCACTACCCTCAGACTGTCCTATGGCATAGGACTGATAAGCCTTAAATTTAATATCGATGAACTAGAGGAAACGGAGATTATCAGGGTGCCGTGGTATTATGGTGTTGGAATCAGGATCACCCCAAAGGGCATGCTATACAGCATACATGGATGGAAAGCATTGCAGATAAATTTTAAAAGCAAAGGGAAAAGTAAAAGGGTGATGGTGGGAACTGCTGAGCCAGAACTGCTGAAAAAGGTATTAGAACACAATTGCAAAAAGTAATTCAAAATTAGATATAGGCTTATTCAATCAGAAAATTATGGCAGGAGAAAAACAGGATTCAGTTTGGCCACAACCTAAGTTTTACTTTAAGGTAAAGTTTGAAACACTGGATAACCCGGTTTCTTTTCAGGAGGTATCAGGTTTGGATCCAGAAGCAGCGTCTTTGGAATACAGAAGGGGTGAAAGCAAGTCCTTTTCTGCCATAAAAATGCCCGGAATTTCAAAAAGTGGTAATGTAGCCCTAAAAAAAGGCCTTTTTCCAGATGAGGGTAAATTCAATAATTGGATCAATGCAATAAAAATGAATGTGGTAAGACGGGAGAATGTTATTATTCAATTGTTAGATGAATCCGGAAATCCTTCAATGACCTGGTCTTTATCCAATGCCTGGGTCAGCAAAGCCACCGGATTTGACCTTAATTCGAATACAGAGGAAGTAGCCATTGAAACAATAGAACTTGGCTACGAAGGTTTAACCATAATTAATGCGTAAACTTTCTATCGAATAGCTTTTAAACCCGAAATATGCAATAGACAATCTATTACGTGCTGAAATCGCTTCAAAATTCCCAATCGTTGCTGTTTTCAATTTCACCATAGCGGTGCTATGCTAAAATCTCCAAACAGCCTGATTTTCTTGCGATTGCAACACTTCCCGTAAACACGGGAAATCCTATTACATAATCCGAGTTAAAAACAATACTCTGTATCGATGTGCAAGGTCTTAGGGGAAATCCTAATTGATTGGCTCTGAATTTATCAGTAATTCAGTAAGTTATGTGGTTTTTGGCTAAGTAAATTCACAGATTTTTTGTTAACTTAACAGGGATTAAAGTTTTTTCATTTTAGTACTAAACCCTTTAACCACTACATATTATGGATCCCTATATCAATAACCAACCAGCTTCGGGAAACAAACCTAAGTTTACCGGTAAAAAATTGGTGTTGCTTCACCCTGAGGCTAGTTTTAAAAATATCAATGAGGAAGCCAATGGTGCCTCGCTTAGATTGGCGCCTTCTGGAGCTTACAAAAGCAAAGAGGAAGATTATGAAAAAGCTTTTACAGAAGGCGACGGGATTGTCTTTGAAAAATTCAATGTAGCCGTAATCAATGCGGACCATGATGAACAGGTGAACAGCCTGATGGTAGCAAAGCAATCTTTCCAATACATGGAGCCGGAGCGCTTTGTATATGCCTTGGATTCACCCCCACAAACGAATATAGGGATGTTACTCTGGAATTTCATTTGCCAAATCTTTGGTATAAAAAAACCAGGGCCTGTACCCAAAGACCCTCCCGTAGTTGTACCTCCTGTATTTGAAAATGATGCAACTGCTTATTGGGCCATTCATGCCTTGGGTGCATTGCAAAGTAGCAAAACGGGTAGGGGAGTGAATTTGGCCATTTTGGATACCGGCATGACCCTTGACCATCCTGATTTCCTAAACAGGGAGGTATTCTCCAAATCCTTTATTTCAGGTGAGACAGTAGACGATTTTAACGGACATGGCACGCATTGCGCTGGTATAGCCACCGGAGGGATAAATGCCAGCACCGGCATACGCTATGGAACAGCCAGTGAGGCCACCCTTTATGCTGGAAAAGTTTTGTCCAATAAAGGTGTGGGTAGCGATAGTGGAATATTAGCAGGTATGGAGTGGGCAGTGAACCACGGATGCAAGGTCATCTCCATGTCTCTAGGGGCCTCTGTTGGTGAGAATGCACGGTATTCAAACATTTACAATGATCTGGCCAAAAGATCCATGGATATGGGTACCCTTATCATTGCCGCAGCAGGAAATGACAGTCAACGAAGCCATGACTCCATAAAACCCGTCAATCATCCTGGGAATTGTCCCAATATCATGGCGGTGGGAGCTTTAGACAAGAACTCTGCCATAGCCAATTTTTCATGTGGAGGCCTTAATCCTGATGGAGGAAGCGTGGACATAGCCGGTCCTGGGGTGGAGATTTACAGTTCATGGAAGAAGCCTCAGGAATATGCTATCATTAGCGGCACAAGCATGGCAACGCCTTATGTGGCCGGTGTAGCAGCCTTATTGTGTGAAGCTTATCCGGATGCCAGTCCTATAGAAATTTGGGATAAGCTTACTACCAGCGCGCGAAACGTTGGTTTACCCGCTAGAGATGCAGGAACAGGATTGGTACAAGCACCGCAATAAATTGAGAAACCATGAAAAGAAACTTTATTGCTTCGGTTGAAGAGAATGCAACTGGAAAGATAGACCAGATTGCAGGGGAATTGAGACGAAAAGGCTGTACTATCAAGCAGGTTTTAAAGCTTTCCGGAATCATTACAGGCTGTAGTTCTGGAAATGAAAGCAAGTTGGAAGACCTGAAAATATCGGGCATTAAATACATAGAGGAAGACAGGCAAGTGGGGGCCTTGGGAGAAGATTAATTGCTGAGGTAAACCCTATTCACATTATACCATCTAACGCTTAATAGCCTTAGCGTAATCATGGTAAAATTGAGTCATTGCACGAATTTATCATGCTCGAAAGGGTGAAAAATTAAAACCACGGGTTTAGCCCGTGGTTTTGTAAATGGGTATTAACTGATTTTGGTGTCATCGCATCCGCTCCATGTCTTTGAATCCGGGTTTAAACCTGTTTCCAAGATTGATAAGGCTGTTATTGGGGCCAATTTTTAGCGATTTTTAACTTCTACGATATTTCCAGGCAAATTAAAACCTTCTTGTTCCAAACCTGTCAGCACTTTCAGAATGGCATTGGAATGTATTTTGGCATCCGTTTGGTCATAATTATAGGTATTTACCCAATAAGTGACTTTCACATTCAGGGTAGAAGAGGCCATCTCCTTTACCAATACGGTAGGTTTTTTGTCTCCATCCAGGACTCCTGGTATAGATTGAATAAGTTCGGAAATCAATTTCATTGCCGCGACATAGTTGGATCCGTAATCCAGGCCCACAGTGAAACTATAGCTAAGGTAACCATCAATGGTATAATTGATCATTGGATTTTTTATGATAGAGGCATTGGGGATAAAGACATCTTTGCCATCTACGGTTTTGACCTGGGTGTCCCGAAGGTTAAGGGCCAGCACTTTTCCGTTAATACCGTTGATTTCCACCATGTCGCCAATCTTAAAAGGTCTCTTAAAGGCTAGTAGAATCCCTGCGAGGAAATTTTCACCGATGTCCTTCAGCGCAAAACCTATTATAAAAGCCGTAATACCAGCACCTGCAAGAAGACTATTGACCACACCCGTAAGCCCTAGAAAACGAAGCAAAAGGGCCAATCCAAAAATCATGACCAGACTCCTAATGGCCGCACTGATGAAATCGGTAAGTAAGCGGTCATCGGTTTTCCTATTTAGCCTATTGCTGACTAAATTTCTTATCCATCGGGATAAATAAATAAAAAAAACAAAGATTAAGGTGCCGATTACCAATGAAACAGCCAATTGTTCCGCACTTTCAAGATCTCCCATAAGGATCCCTTTTAATTTTTGAAAAGCTTCCTGCAAAATTTAAATATTTTGGTTGAAAGTAAATTACCTAAAAATGATGCCAAATGGTAGTACTTCTTCCTTTTTTGTACATATAATTTATCAACCAAAAATAATGGTCTCAATTCAATGCAATTGAGACCATTTCTTAAATGGGGAGTTACTTTTAATGCAGCATTAATTTACTCTTATAATGGTCCGCCTATATCTTGCAAGCGAAGGAGAACCATTGTCTGTTACTTCTAAAATGATATGGACCGTTCCTAGTCTTTCAGGTTTTGGGATAGTAAGTTGGGCATTCACTTTATCCGCATTTTTAATTTCAATTGGTTTTGGTGCTTTGCCTCCGGACTGGGTAAAACTCCCCGGTTCTCTGTAATGGTACCATTTATAAGTCAATTTATCTCCATCGGGATCCTTACTTCCTTCAGCACTGAGTTCAATAGTGTCACCAACTTTTGCATTGATATAATCGGCTGATTTTAAGTTGACAATTGGAGGATGGTTGGCTTCGGCATAAGGCTTGATTGTCCAGTCCATTCTGGCCACAAAATCATTCTGAAAAGCTTCTCTCCAACGATAAATGGTTGCCTTATTACTGGTATGGTAACTCCCATCCATGCCCAATACCTCATCCTGAGCATCTGTCCAAAGAGCACGGGTTTCCGGTTCAGAAAACCATTTTTCCATCCTAGGTTGATAGAACTCATATCGCCCTCCCCAATTGCCGAAATCAGGTCGTTCAGGATTTTCCATCCCTGTATGAATCAAATGCATAAAACTTGGGGAATCCCCTTCCATCAGATAATCCATATGTGGGTATTCCGCACCCAGTGGTCCCTTGCTTCGAATGTGTTCATCAAGCCATGGATTGTCCACGATTTCAAAGTTTCCTCCTGAAAAACGTCCGTGAAACTTGTCCCCGCTGATGCCTGTCCAGGTCGCATGGTGATAGGCCCCAAGTGGATGTATTCCCGGGCTGGCGATATAAAATAAATTGGGAAAAGTTTTTCTTATCCAAGGACCACTGTCATCCTGGTCAGAAATGGTATATACCCTTAGTTTCGCTACAAATTTATCCACTTCCGAAGGAGAACGGGTTTGGTTAATTTTCCAGAGGGCTTGAGCAAGACAGTTGGGACCTCCCCAAACCAATACCCAAACAGGTCTGGAATCATCTGCATCCACGGATTGGATTATTAATTCTGAACCTTCAGAATCCATGCCTTCCCCAACTGCCTCCATGCCAAATTTTGGAATACCTTCCTTGAGTATAGACAAAAGATAGTCCGCAGTTGGGAAGCCTTTTTCATGTTTTTCTAAATTTTCCCTGACCTTATCGTAAGCAGTTAGAATTTCACGAATTCGCCAAGCAGCAATTTGATCGCGCTGGTGCCGGGAAGTAGTGGCAATAAGGCCTTCCACATCCCATTGATTGGAATAGGTAAGGAACCGAATGAGTGACATGGCATCATCTGGTTCGTTTTCTATGTCAGTGAGTACGATGATTCGCTCTTTCTCCATTGTGTTTTGTGCATTTAGATCAATGCTTCCTAAAAGGATTAGGCCAAGGAGGAAAAATTTGAATGAATAATTTTTCATGAGATGAGCCGTTTTGGTTGGTAATAATTTATACATGATTAATAGGTTTAAAACAATTTGAAAGCTCCTGAAAAGGAGGCAGTATTTACTCTTTTGCTTTTAAGACCAGAATGGCATCTTCCCATGCCGATGGAGGAGTTATTTTACGTAGCTCACCAGGTTTGAACGCTTCTGCTTTGGCTTCCCGGCCTTCATTTGGATCAAACCATTTGGCTTCTGCTGATTTTGAAAGTATATTTTTAACAGTGGCCTGGGATATATTGGAAAAATACACCAATAGCATTTCACCATTGTCCAGTTTTACAGCTGTTTTCAGGCTTTCTCCTTCACTTTCTGAGCCCCGCAAAATACTTTGATCGGGTATCCATTCTGCCCATTGATGGTCGATAAGAAATTTTTTGGCAAGTTGGGCAAACTGCACAGCACCAGGAAAATCCAGGGCTTGTTGCCAGGTGTACCCACAGCTGTAACTTCCTCTATTGCCTCGCATGGGCCAAATCGGACCTGCGCCATAAGTGTGTCCGGCCCCTCCTGCAAAAAAGGTATGGTAGACCTGGCGCCGTAAACGAACAGGAGTAATCCATCCGCAGTCATGCCCGTAGGCGCCAAACTCATAGGATCCCTCTAAGAATAAACTCGGTTTTTTGGGATTATCCAAATTGTATTCCCTCAACATGCTTGAATACACTTTTTCAACTTCCTTCCATACTTCCACCCCATTTGCGGTCAGCCAGGCATCCTCGTGAAACCAATTTGAGGAATTTATAGTGGCATCCCCATCCGGGTGATAGGTGATAAAAACTTTTTTCCAGGCAGGATTTGGTTCATTCCATTTTGGCGATTGTCCAGTAACGCCATAAACAATCCCTTCAGCCATGGCCCTGAAAATGGACCGTGAATCAAAGGTTTTCTCACCTTCCTTGTACAAGCCTTTTGCATCTCCACCCAATACCCAAAGAATATGGGGTTCATTTTGGTACCTCTTGCCAAGAAATGAACCGTAGTCTTTGGCTTCCTGTATAGTAAATTCGGTATGCGCCCCACCAAATTGACTTGAAATATATGCCCTGCCCCAATTCGGAAGTAGGGCCAGGTACATGTTCCGTTTCTTTACAGCCTGAATAATGTAATCCGCATGGTCCCAATAATCATTGGGCGCCTCAGTACTTCCTCCCGCTACGATTAATGGTTCGGATGTATTTGGCGCATCCTCACCCCCGGTAAATGGCCTGTGACCATAGGCATTGGCAGCATTGTGTGGACCACTATCGATTCCTCCTCCATGGGGATACCAAAAGGCTACGGTCTGTATGACATTGAAGCCGGTTTTCTGTCTATGGTCAAGGTACATGTCTACTTCCTCTCTGGTAAGTTGCTGAAACAAGCCCCAGCCCGTATCGGCAATCCATAGAAAGGGAGTGCCATCTTCATGGGCGATATAGTGTCCATTTGATGCTACCTCAAGTGGTCCATGTGATTCCCATGGGGCCTGCGCAAAAACATTGACTGAAATCAACAGTAAAAAGAGGGCATAGCCTAAATGTTTGATCGGGATCATTACTTTTGGGTTTAAGTGGAATAAATGACAAAGTATTGAAAAGACCGACCCTTTAGCAATAGCTAATTTTGGGCACGGTCTAAAGAGTATCATTTTACAGTGATGATTATCCTTCGGTACCTAGTTAATTTTGGTGTTCCGTTATCACTTACTTCACAGACAATATGGATGGTTTGCCCTTTGGAAGCATTTTCAGGAATGGTAAAAGTAGTCTTCTCACTTTCAGAATTTCTAATAGCAATACTTTCAGGATAAGTGCTTGCCTCTTGATGTTTCCACCACTTAAAGTTCAATTGATCTTTATCGGGATCCGTTGATAGGGAAGCATCAAGCTTGACTTTTGCCCCTGCTTTCAGACTAAGATCGTCCTTATGTTTAAGTATTACCTCAGGTTCATGGTTGGCTTCTTCATAAGATTTCACAGCCCAGTCTGCCCTAGCTGCAAAATCATTTTGCATGGCATCTGACCAACGCCACATGGGTTTGAAATATTCATGCCGCTGTGCAGGTGTAGCTTTGCTTCCTTCACGCAAACTTTGTCTGCCCCAGCCATTGCTGCCATACCACCTGCCTTCAGGGTATTGATAACCTGATACAGGTACAGGATCAAGCCAGGTGTTCTCACGTACTTTGACAAATCTTCCTCCCCAGCCACCATATCCAGGTGATTCCAAGCTTCTTAACCCTGTGGGTATGCTGTGCAAAAAGGCAGGAGAGTCGCCCTCAGAACGGAAATCACCATTTTCCATAGCCGGATAAAGCGCTGCCAATGCGCCGTGGTTTTCAAGAATATTGGCTTTCATCCATGGTCCTTCAAAATAGGGCAGCATTTCTTTGGGCTGAACCTTGGCCCATCGGTAAGCTATGGCTTCAAACTGATCAGAGATGATGGTTGGAATATTGTATTTACCCCAATGCGGTCGAATGTATTCCTGAAAAGTAACATCTTGTTCCCATATCAGGTAAAGGCGAATTTTATTGGCTACATATTCCATTTTTTCAGGGTGATTTTCTTCGATGGTTTTCAAAGCCCTGGCAATTGTATTTGTTCCTCCCCAGGCCTGAATCCAAATAGGTCGGTCATCTGTTTCGTCCAATAAAACCTTCACAATATGGCTTGAACCAGCTGTAACTTCCGTCATTTCTCCTTCGGTTTTTACATTTCCCAAAAGCGTGCGTTCGCGAAGGAAATCTGCTGTGGGGAATGCAGGATCATGTTTTACAAGATTAGGGTAATCTTTTTCATAGGCATCCAGATAAGGTTCAATCCAATCGTCTCCGGGCCATTTATGACCATGCCAATGGTATTGAGAGCTGGAGGTGATGATTCCTTCCACATCCCATTCGTTGACGTAATAAAGAAAGCGAACAATAGAGCACTGATCGTCTATTTCTCCATCGCTGGTGACGATGACCCTTGTCTTTTCCACTGCCTTATTTTGAGCGATTAGGTTGCTGAAGCCTAATGCCAGCAAAGCCGTAATTGCCAGTTGTATTTTGAGTTTGTTTTTCATGGTATGTTTTCTTTGTGGAGGTGAAATTTATCCAATCGCGTTTTTCCAACCTTTATAGGCGTCTATTGCTTTGTTCCTACCATCTCCTGCCAAGGTATTGTTGGCAGTCTGGTTAAATCCCTGGAGTTGCTCCAGACTTTCGTATATTTTTGATTGAAGTCCAGCCAAATAGGCAGCTCCTAAAGCGGAAACATCTGCAATGGCTATATTGGTTACTTTCCTTTCAAGCAGGTCTGCTAAGAATTGCAATACAAACTTATTTGCGGTAATACCGCCGTCAATCTTGAGCTCAGAAAGCGGGGTGCCTGAATCTGCTTCCATGGCTGAAATCACATCTTTTATTTGATAGGGAACAGACTCTACCGCTGCCCGTATCACATGATTTTTGGTGGAGTCAAATGAAAGCCCTTCAATGGATGCTTTCCGCTTCATGTCCCAATGTGGTGCTCCTAATCCGGAGAAAGCAGGCACGATGTATACGCCACCATTGTCTGGCAAGGAATAGCATATTTCCTCTAAGTCTGCAGCATTTTCAAATAAACCGAGTTGGTTTTTAACCCATTCAATTGTGGCACCGGCTGAAACGATGATTCCTTCCAGTGCATAATCCACCCGATCTTCAGTGCTCCAGCAAATGGTGGTCACCATGCCATGCTGAGAAGTTTTTGGTTTACTTCCTATGTTCATTAAAATAGAACTTCCAGTGCCGAGAGTTGCTTTTGCACTTCCTTGTTCAAAACAACCTTCACCAAAAGCTGCGGCATGGGAATCCCCTATCATGGCCGAAATACTGACATTGTGGCCCATTAATCCTTCAAAATTGGTGTCTCCAAAATGAAAGGAAGAAGGTTTTACCTTTGGTAAATTCAGCTGTGACAAGCCGAAATCCTCCAATAACTCTTTGTCCCAGCAAAGCTTGTTTAAGTCAAAGAACAAGGTTCTGGAAGCATTGGTATAATCGGTCAAAAAGGATTGCCCCTTGGTTAATTTATAAAGCAACCAGGTATCGATGGTGCCAAAAAAAGCCTCTCCATTGTCTATTGCCTGTTTGATTTTAGGCTCGTTTTCATACAGCCAGATCACTTTTGTGCCAGAGAAATAGGGGTCAATGATTAATCCTGTTTTTTGATTGATTTTGGGTGCGAGCCCCTCGCTTTTCAGTCGTTCACAAACAGGGACAGATCGTTTACATTGCCAAACTACAGCATTGTAAAGTGCCTCACCTGCTTTGTTCCACAGGACAAAAGTTTCGCGTTGATTGGAAATGCCGCAGGCTTTGATTTTGCTCAAATCACCATTTTTAGCCTTAAATCCTTCCAGGCATTTGCCTAATGAGCTCAATATGTTTTGATAGATTTCTTCAGGCTTCTGCTCTACCCTGTTTCCATCAAGAAAGTGGGTCTTTAGTGGTTCGGTCTCCTTGTGCAAAGCTTTACCTTCTTCATCAAAAATGATGGTTTTGGTACTGCTTGTTCCTTGATCTATGGCTAAAATATAAGACATTTTTATTTTCGTAATGCGTTGTTGTAATGGCAGAAGCAACGCTGGTTTATTCACTTTTTTGGTTGGACTTGTCAATGATTACCGCAAGGAGAATGACCAGCCCTTTAATTACTTGTTGCCAAAATGGGGAAACGCTCATAAGGATCAGCCCATTATTTAGGACTCCGATAATGATAGCACCTAACACAGTTCCCAGGATGGTTCCCCTTCCACCTGATAGGGAAGTTCCTCCAATCACCACTGCAGCGATGGCATCCAACTCATAACTGAAGCCGGCATTGGGTTGAGCAGAATCCAGACGAGCCGTTACCAAAATCCCACCTACTGCAGCAAGTATGCCGGCAAGGGCATATACCCACATTTTAACTTTTGCAATGGGTATTCCGGAGAGCAGTGAGGCATTTTCATTGCCACCTATGGCATAGATGTACCTGCCAAACCGGGTTTTTCCGGTTAGAACTATCGCTGTAACGACCACAATTCCTGAAATCCAAACCGGCATGGGGATGCCCAAAAACCAACCTGTGCCTAAAAAACCAAAGGTCTCGCCCAAACCCGAAATCGGATGCCCCTTGGTCCAAAGCATGGTGAAACCACGTGCCATTGTAAGCATGGCCAGGGTAGCCACAAAGGGAGGTACTTTAAATTTGGTAATGGCATAGCCATTGATAAACCCTAAGCCACCCCCAACAAGTAGGCCTGCAAGTACAGCTCCTAAAACGGTAAAGCCTATGAATAAATTGAGAGCAGGAATGCTGATTCCATTGCTAAGCAGGCCAGCCGTAACAGCCCCGCAAAAAGCCAGAATTGAACCTACAGAAAGATCAATTCCAGCAGTTAAGATCACCAGGGTCATGCCCACTGAAATGCAAACGTTTACCGAAATCTGACGCATGACATTCCAGAAATTGTCTGTAGTCATAAAGTTGTCTGTCATCAAAGCCAGGGCCAGGCATAAAATAAACAAGGCTATGAGGGACTGAAACTGAGCGATATTTAAATTTTTCTTTATAGAGATCATTGGTTCAGGTTTTCCGGTATGCAGGCATTCATAATATTGTTTTCTGTAGCATCTTCACTCGAGAATTGAGCGGAAATTTCCCCTTCAGCCATCACAAGTATCCTGTCAGAAATGGCTAGAATTTCTGGGATTTCTGAAGAGACTACGAGAATAGAGATGCCCGATTGGCTCAATTGGGATATTAATTCATAGATTTCATTTTTAGCATTGATATCAATGCCTCGGGTGGGCTCATCCAGCATAAGAACTTTTGGAGACCGCGCTATCCATTTGCCGAGAATAACCTTTTGTTGGTTTCCACCACTTAGGTTTTTAATAAGTTGTTCTTCACTGTGTACTTTTATCTTTAGTGAGGCTACATATTTGTCGTAAAGTTTTGTTTGCAAGGCAGTATTGAGGAATCCATAGCTGCTTACCTGCTCCATTACGGAAAGGCTTAGGTTTTTGCCTACAGACATATTGGGTACAATCCCGTCTTTTTTACGGTCTTCCGGCACCAGTGCCATACCTGCTTCAATGGCCATTATCGGGTTTTTGAAAAGCATTTCTTTTCCTTCCAATTCGATACTCCCGGTCATTCTGCGGTGGTGGAGGCCAAACAAGCTTTCGCAAAGTTCTGTCCTTCCGGCACCCATCAATCCATAAATTCCCAGTACTTCCCCATTGTGCAGGTCAAAATGAATATTGTTAAGCAAAGGTCGGCTGGGATTGTCAGGGTTTGTTAATTGCAAGTTTTTGACTTGTAAGACTTTTTCTTCAGAGGACTTTTTATTGGATTTTTTAATGACGTTTACTGAACGGCCAGCCATCATATTGATCAGCATGGGGCGGGAAATGGCTGAAACTTCACCTTGTCCAACGACTTTTCCGTCTCGTAAAACCACAAAATTGTCAGCCAAGGCAAACAACTCCTCCAGCTTATGTGAAATGTAGACAATGGCTTTTCCTTCTGCTTTTAACTTGTTAATTATTTCAAAAAGAACAGCCGTTTCACTTTCTCCTATTGCGGAGGTAGGTTCATCCATAAACACCACTGACGATTCAGTCAAAAGTGCCTTGGCAATTTCCACGATTTGTTGTTGGCCCACCCTCAGGGTGCTTACATTAGCGGTTGGTTCTACTTCCAGTTTTAGCCTTTCCAGAAGTGCTTTGGTTTTTCGGATCATTTTATCACGGTCCAAAAATCCAAAAGCATTGACCAATTCTCTGCCCAGAAAAATATTTTGGGCTACAGTGAGGTAGGGGATAAGGTTTAATTCCTGATGGATAATGGATATGCCCATATCCTGGGCATCTTTCGGTCTGGAGAATTTGATTTCCTGACCTTTAAGTAATAGCTCACCTTCGTAATCGGTGTGAATTCCCGACATGATCTTCAATAAAGTGGATTTTCCAGCACCATTTTCACCAATTAAGGCGGTGACTTTTCCTCCCTCGAGGCGCAAATCCACTTGGCTTAGAGCAGTCACCCCGGAGAACTTCTTGGTTATTTGTCGGACTTCAAGTAGCGCTGTCATGCTATTCTGTTATTTGAAGAGTAATAGGAATCACCTCAATCCGGCTAAGTTTTAGGTGCGCTTTATTGAGCTCAATCGCCCCCTCAAACCTTACCTTATCTCCTATTTTTACTTTAGACCTGAATTCCGGGATAAGCTCCTTTCGAATTTTTTCATTGATTGATTCAGAAATGCTGTTAAAATCAGAGGAGTTGTCATAATCGTTTAACTTGACTAAACCTGAAGCGTCTCGAATGGCATTCCCATACACAAATTCCGTTTCCACTTCAATCACATAGCTTCCCACTTGCAGCAGGACATTATTGTTATTGACGGCTGTAACCAGACCTTCTCCTATGACTCTGAAATAGCCGATATTCCCAATGCCCAGTGCGTATCCGTAGGTTTCAAAAGCAGCAACCGTATTTTGCTCCAAGCTATCTATTAAGAGCGCAATGTCTGGTGCATCTTTATAGACCATCCTTAATTCATTGCCCCAAATTCCATCCACATAGGCTTTTGCATCAAAGCTAATTTCATTTCCATCTGCCAGTTTTTTATCCAGTGCCTGAAAATAGACGGAATTATATCCCAATAGACCGATGACAAGTATTCCAATGCTGTATTTAATTGCTTTCCTGTTCATTTGCTTCCGTAGGCTTGGTAATCCATTACATTTTCCTGGTTGACCATTTCCACCGTTACAGGTACCTTTTGGGCAAAATCCCGCTTTCCATCAAAATAGGATTGTGCGTATTCCGCTGCAGTTCTGGCGATCAATTTTGGAAATTGCATGCCTGTGGCCAGTATTTTCTTGTCTCTGATGGAGTTAATAACATCGCTTGCACCATCGAATCCAAAAACCATTACCTGATCTGCTTTACCTGAGGAAACAAGTGCTTGGTAAGCCCCCATGGCCATGGCATCATTGCCACAAAACACCCCCTTAATGTCGGGATGCACCTGTAATATGGATTCCATAACTTCCATGGCTTTGTTTCTGTCGAAATCTGCATTTTGCTGGGCAACCATTTGAAGTTCGGGATAATTGTCGACCACAGAATGGAATCCTTTGGATCTGCTCCATGTATTATTGTCGCCAACTAAGCCTAGTATCTCAACATACTTGCCCTTTTTATTGAGCTTTTCAACGAAGTACTTCCCAATGGCTACGCAGCCGGCATAGCTGTCTGAAAGAATCTGACTTGTGGCTGCATCCGTTGCATTGATCTCTCGGTCCATGCAAAATACAGGCACCCCCTTTTCTTTGGCGATTCTTACATTGGCAATCGAGCCGTCTGCATCTGTAGGATTGAAAAGTATGGCATCATATCCTGAAGAAACAGCGTTTTCAAAATGGTCTGTTTCTAGTGCGGTATTGTTTTGGGAATCAAAAATAGTGGCCTCAAATCCCAATTCAGTAGCACGATTTGCGGCTGTTTCTGCCAATACTACAAACCAGGGATTGTTAAGAGTGGACACAATTACGGCCACCTTTTTAGGTTGATCCAAGGCGCGTTCATCAGGTCCTCCGCAGCCATTTAAAATCAATGCTATTGCAAAAAAGCAAAGCATTTTTAAGGGGTTGAAATTGGTCATTTTGGGTTTGGGTGTTAATTTTTTAAAACTAATACTGCTTTCGCTACTATGCCATCACAGGAAATCCCGTAATGCTTAAAGATGTCATTTTGGGAACCGGTCACGGTGTACTCATCGGGAATGCCCATAATATGGAATGGGTTTCTCGCCCCTTGTTGAAAGAGGTAGGAAGCACAGGCTTCTCCTAATCCTCCGTTTACCATATGTTCTTCTACTGTAATTATTGGTTTCCCAGCTTTGGCTAAATCATCCAGAAGCTCTGTGTCCAAAGGTTTGATGGTATGCATGCTGATAACCTTGGTAGTGATTCCATGCTGCTGTTCCAAAACCTCGGCTGCCTGCCATGCGTGTTGGACGGTTTCCCCATTGGCAATGATGGTAAGGTCAGTTCCTTCACGGATTACTCTCCCCTTACCAAATTCGAATGTTTGGTTTTCTTCACTCAAGAAGGGTACGCTTTTTTTACCAAAGCGAAGGTAAATCGGTTGTTTAAGATTGGCGGCTAAACGCACCGCCTGGTCAGTTTCGAAGTTATCTGCAGGTACGACAATAGTGATATTGTTGATGGCCCGAAGCACGGCAAAGTCATGAAGGCTATGATGTGTGGTGCCTAATGCACCGTAGCTTACACCAGCACTTATTCCTACCAATTTTACGGGGTTATCAGAATAGGCCACATCGTTTTTGATTTGTTCCAGTGCTCTTGCTGTAAGGAAACAAGCAGGTGAAACAGCAAAAGGTTTCTTTCCTGCAGAAGCCAGGCCAGCGGCTACGCCTACTAGATTTTGTTCAGCAATGCCAACCTCTACAATCTGATTTGGATATTTCTGTCCAAATGGAACGAGTTTCCCCGAACCGCGGGAGTCACTCGTTACGGCAATGATCGATGGGTCCGCAGCAGCTAAGTTTTCAAGGGTTTCAGCAAAAACTTCTTGGTTTGCTCTACCCATTTTTAAATTTTTATTTACAATTTTATCCAGTTCCATGATCTATGAGATTAATGCCTCAGCCGCGTCTAGTTCTGATATAGCCAATTCGTATTGTTCGGGGCTTGGGACGCCATGGTGCCATTTCAAAACGCTTTCCATATAACTCACCCCTTTTCCTTTGACTGTATGGGCAATGATGAAATTTGGTTTACCAATATTGTATGGGCCATTGTTTAATGCCTCTGTCAGTTCTTTTAAATTATGACCATCAACCTCTTTCACAGACCAACCAAAAGCTTCCAATTTTTCCTGAAGGGAATCAGTATTCATTACTTCCTGATTTGAACCGGTGATTTGCTGTTTGTTATTGTCCAAAATCGCATATAGGTTGTCCAATTTATAATGCGATGCGGAAAGAAATGCTTCCCAGTTGGAGCCTTCAGGCAATTCACCATCTCCTAAAAGCGTAAATACCCGGTGTTGCTTTTTGTCCAGTTTGGCTGCAATAGCCTCTCCGACGCAGATTGGTAAACCATGGCCCAAAGCTCCGGTATTTTGCTCCACACCATTGACTTTTTTTGTAGGGTGACCGATATAGTGGGATTGGTACTGACAAAGCGTTTCCAGATCTGATTCAGGGAAAAAACCTCTGTCTGCAAGCGTGACAAACAAGGCTTCTACGCAATGTCCTTTACTTTGAATATAGCGGTCTCTATCGGGGTTTCTGAAATTTTCGGTGTCTACATTAAGTACTTTATTGTACAATACATTCAATATGTCCACACAAGACAAGCTACCTCCAGTATGTCCGGCTTTTGCTTTGTAAATGTATTTGAGAATATTTTTTCTCAGGAATACTGACTTCTTTTCTAATTCTTTTTCTGACATTATTGTTCTGTCTTCTTGGTAACATTTAACCTTTTTTTTACCCTTCGTGATGGTACACATCCCACCCCATATAATTTTCAAATGCTTCTTTCAAAGCATCAGAGGTATGTGAGGCATTCATCACCACATGATGTTCGAAACCATTTTTACATATATAATTCATTAATCCCTGAAGGTTTGGGATTTTGGCAACGGCCCTATTTCCGAAAGTCTTTAATTCGTCATCTGTTAAAACACCATCGCCCATATAGGCTTTCATGATTCCTTTGGTGTCATCTGTTGTGATTCTTCCAAAAGTCAATGGGGAGGCAGGCGTACGCCCGTCCAATGCACCATAGGTGTTTTCCACTCCTACAGTTGTACCTAGAATTGGAGCATTGCTTATTTCAATGTCTGGTAAGAAGGATTTAGCCCAGTTTCCACAATGGAAAAGCACACATTTATCCTCATCGTCCGCATAGTTATTGTTCCAGTCTACCAAAGCACTGGGAGAACCAGAGGCCAATTGCATTGCATACATGCTGAGGGTTCCCGTCACATCTACTTCACAGGCGCTAGGGATCATGCCTTCGCTAAACATACTTGAGCTGGTGCAAACATTGCAGCCATAATTTTGCTGAAGCGAAGTCCAACATTGAATGGCATTGGCATCCAGTTGATTTTCAGTCATAAAGTCATTCAATACCACATCAAGCTTTGCCATCTGAATTAAAGACTCACTTGGGGTTTTTCCGGTAGAAGCATAATTGTGAATTTTCTCCAAATGATCTTTTACCCGCTGATGGGTAATATCCAATTTATTGGCTTTGCCAAGTATTTCCGACAAATCGCAGGTGACTACAGAAATACCATTTTTTTGCAATATTTTTTCACTGTACCTCACCGTGTTAAAAGCAGTGGGTCTGGCGCCAATGGCTCCAATTCGAACATTTTTCATCCCTTTAACTACACGGCAAACACCCAGGAATTTTTGTAAATCTGCCTGAAAGGATGGGTCGGTAGGGTGGACCACGTGTTTGGTAGTGATCGAATATTTGATACCGTATTGGTAAAGGTTATTGCAAACTGAGATTTTCCCACACCATGAATCTCTTCTGTTGGCTACATTTAGTTTATTCAGCTCATCAGGGTATCCTTGAATAAGTACCGGCACTTTAAGATCAGCAAGGTGTAAAGTGTCTGCAATTCCTCGTTCATCTCCGAAATTTGGGAGTACTACTAAAACACCTGCTATATCTTCCTTATGCTTCTTGAAAAGATCAGCACATTTCCTTGCATCTGTATAGGTTTCAACACCACCAAGTTTAGTCTCATTTTCTCCAAGAATAACGGCTTTTATACCTTGTTTCTCAAGTACGTTTAAGACCTCAACCCTTGATTCTGACACAAGTTTGTCAGGGAAAAAATCTCTGTTTCCTATGATAATGCCTAAAGTAATGTTTTGATTTTTCATTGTTTTGTAAGAAATGGTACTTTTTACTTTCTGTTTCTTTAATTATTGTCTTCAGCGATGATTAATTGGATTTCGTTTTCTTTGAAGACTTCTTTGTGTTTATTTTCGACCCCTTCGTCGGTGATAATGTAATCGATAAGGGATAAAGCTCCGAGACTGGCAAAAGCACTTTTTCCAATTTTTGAAGAATCAGCTACCAGGTAGGTAATGTCTGCGGCATCAATCATGGCTTTTTTCACTACAAGATCGCTAAGGCTTGGATAAGTAAGGCCAGATTTTAAGGATATGCCTGCAGTAGCCAGAAAGAGTTTCTGCACATTCAGTCCCTTAAAAAAGTCAGCCGCTTTTTGGCCGGTAAGTGATAAGGTAGGCGCCTTGAATTCACCTCCAGTCATGATAATGTCTATGTTTGGATTTGCTCCTAGCATCAGTGCTATATTTAGGGCATTCGTAATGACGGTTAACCCTTTGATGTTTATAATTTTTTTAGCGATCTCTGTCGTAGTTGAGCCAGAATCAAGAATGATTGTGTCTCCGGGGTGAATGAATTCCAGACATTTTTCAGCAATTATTTCTTTTTCCTTTAGGTTATCCTGATGTACTAATGAGAAATTACGCACCTGGTCTTCGACATTTTTTAAATGTACACCACCATGCTCCCTAATGACCAATCCATTTTTCTCCAATTTCTCTAGGTCCTGTCTGATAGTGACCTCTGTGACTTTAAAGATTCTGGCTAGGTCGATAACTTTGGCAGATCCATCTTCTTTTAGTAAGTCAAGTATCTTTTCTTTTCTTTGTTTTGGCAACATTATTTCTTTGTATTTTGCGGAAGAACGAAGATAATTAACCTCTAAATAGTATCGTAAGTTTTTTTTCCTTTTTGTTTTGGTTAAAAGTTATCAATAATGATTTTAATTTATTGTTGTGTTCAATACACTATAATTAATAAGAAATCAAAGGTCTGGATTTAAGCTAATTTCAAAGATTTCTTAATGGTAATTTTAGTTAATATGGGCGTGTGCAAGCAATTAAGCCTGCCCACGCTCCATAATTATAGGAATAATAGGTATGTATTCTATTTTATTGATAACCTTGATGTTGAACAAATTCATCCCGATTGGTTACCGCATCCAATTGAGCTTGAGGTATCGGTCTTATCAAGTGAAAAGCTTCTACTCTAGTGACATCAGGGTTTAAACTCAAAACTCTTTCCACCAATTTCTCTGTTCTTTTTAAGTCAAACCATCTCAATTGCTCCCCTGCAAACTCTCTAGCACGCTCGTCCAAAATAAAATCAAGGGTTACCTCTTCCGCAGTGATTTTCATTGCATCTTCCATACCAGATTTTGCTGCGCGTGTTCTTACTACATTGATAAGGTCTGCTGCTGATTGTTTGTCGCCAAGAAACATCTGGGCCTCTGCTGCAATAAGGTACAATTCAGCAAATCGGATGACAAAAGCATCCCTTGAGCTTTGCGCTTCATTGGCACTTGACCGGGTATTGTCCATGTGCTTGGTCAGGGTAGGGTAGCGAAGGTTGTCCCTTACAGTACCATTCTCATTGTAGATGTCGTTCCTGTTGTATACTTGATATACATGACCGGGACTACCTGTGAAAGTGCTTCTGGTAGCCACCACTGCCGTGTCACCAACAGCCATTCCGGCCGGTGTGTTGGTTGAATTGGCGTACCAAACCTCCATAAATGAACCTTCGTATCTAGAGTCTTCTTCGCTGAAAAGGTCAAGAAACGCCCTTGTAGGCATGTACCTATTGAAGGGTCTTCCGTACTCAATTGCTCTTGTCATCCCAGGGAGGTTGTCGTATTTCATTAGGAAATGCAAGTGACCATTGTTACTGCCTCTTCCATGTCCCAATGGGTTGGTAGAGGAATTCCGAAGGTCATTTAGTGTTAGGTTTTCTGCATAATTAACTGCGTAAACAATTTCACTGTTTTGGTTATTTCCCATATCCCAAAGGTCCGCATAATTTGAGACTAACTCGTAGCCATAACCCCCATTGATGACTGATTCAGCCATTTGGGATGCTTCATTGTACATTTTTCTGGTAAGGTAAATCCGTGACAGGAAAGCCATGGCTGCAGGTTTTGTAACCCTTCCGTAGTCTGAAGTTGTGGTGGATAAATTGGCTACAGCAAAATCCAGATCTGTCAGTATTTGGTCATAAAAGGTGTCTACAGGTGTTTTATTGGCTGTCGTGATGATTCCTTGGGATTCTTCAAGCGTAAAATGTACGCCTCCCCAGGTTTCCACAATATGGTAGTAATAAAAGGCTCTTAAAAATCTCAATTCAGCCTCTCTTTGTGAGCGCATGGAGGGGGTGAAACCTGCTTCCTCAATACGGTTAATTCCTGCATTGGTAAGGTTTATCGCTGCATACAATTCCCTCCATTCGGTGGTAATTGGTGCATTGGTACCTTGTAAATTGGTATAGGTAGTAAGGTCAGGCCAAACATCACCTGCGGCGCTTATCCATATGTCCGTGCCCATTTCAGTCATATTAAAACCTTCTTCTTTTCCATACCACCACCTTTGGTAAGAATATGCGGCATTGACCAAAGATTCAAACCCTTCAGGTGTACTGTAAACCGCTTCAGCAGTAAGACCACTGGGGTTGTATTCTTCCAGCACATCATTACATGATGTCGTAAATAGGGCCACGAATAATGCGGCTGCTGATAGTGTTTTTATATTTTTCATTTTGAATCGATTAAAAGCCAAGATTGATTCCGAAAACATAATTTTTTAACATAGGGTAACTTTCTCCACCACCTCGCTCAGGATCATATTCATCCAGCTTTTTGCTTTTGGTAAAGGTGAATAGGTTGGAGCCGGAAAAGTAAATCCTCATATTACTGAATATTGATTTGTCCGTGCTTGGTAGTGTGTAGCCCAGTGAAAGATTTCGTACCCTGAGGTAAGACCCGTCTACATAGCCTATTGTGCTCCAGTAAAGAGTGGAGGAGCCGGATACTCCAGCATTTGGTCTTGGATATTCATTGGTTGGGTTTTCCGGTGTCCAATAATCAATAACCTTCGTACTATTGCTCAAATTGGACTGCCGATCGTATCTGCCTAGAAAGTCAGGATCAATCGTTTGACCCCAACGGGCAAATAGGTACACGCTAAAGTCAATTCGCTTATAGGTTACTTTATTGTTTAAACCACCAAACCAATCCGGTCTATTATTGCCTGCAAGAACACGTCTATCATTGACGGCGTCAATTTTCATGTCTCCATTTTGGTCTTTCACTTTTATTTCACCAGGCACCTGCCCATAAACTGCGGCTTCATCTGCCTCATTGGTTTGCCATATTCCCAGTTTTTCATAATCGTAAAAAACACTTATCGGTTGACCAACAAACCATCCATTTCCAATATCGTCCACTCCTTCGGTAACCAAGGAAACAATTTCCTCCCTGTTTCTAGTGAAGGTAAGTGTGGTTTCCCATTGCAGGTTTTCGTTTTCGATATTTAGGGAATTAATCCCGATTTCAACTCCCTGATTTTTGGTTTTACCAATGTTTTGGTACACCTGCTGTACACCTGAAGTTGGTGGCAGGCCACGTGGCAAAAGAAGGTCAGATGTGCGGGTGTCGTAAATGTCCATTGTGGCATTTATTCTGCTTCTCCATAGTCCTAAGTCAATGCCAAAGTTGGTTGTTTCAGACAATTCCCATCCAGCATCTGGATTGCCTAAGAGTGGGGAGAAGGTAAACCCTTGGAAACTTGATTCACCGAAAGCCATAGGGATTCTGGTCAAAGAACTTTGTGTTCCATAGGCTTTAATTCCTGAGTTTCCTGCTACACCATAGCTCAAGCGAAGTTTTAACTCACTAACAGCAGCTACATTCTGCATAAAGTTCTCATCTACTACTCTCCAAGCAAATGCTGCTGAAGGGAAATAGGCCCATTTATTTCCTTTGGACAATCTTGAAGCGCCATCTGCTCTATCTGTAAGGGTTATCAGGTATTTGCCTTTATAACTGTAATTCAAACGTGCGGCGAAGGAGAGTACATTCCATTTCGAAAACCCACTATTAATGGAAATGTTGTCAGGGGCATTCCCTAGTCCAAAAAACAATTGGCCAGGAAGTAATTGGTTTTCCCCTTGGGCAAGAACATTGTCCGACTCTTCCTGCACAAAACTGCTTAATGCTGTAATGGCAAATGAATGGTCCTTAATCTCCTTTTGGTAATTGATAACATTGTCCCAGTTGATAAAGCGACTATTGGATGCGGTGTATTGTGCACGACTGGTGCCACCGTTTCTACTGATGGAATTGGATGCTTCGAAAAGACCAACCCTGGTGTTATTGATATTTGTGCCAAAATTTGTTCGGAAGTTAAACCCTTCAAAAGGCTTCAATTCCAAGTATACGTTGGCGAGTACATTTGTTATTTTGCCTTTGTTTGAGAATATGTCTGGTTGTTCATCTGCTAAAGGGCTAATTGAGGATCCTCCGAGTGGATAAACAATGAAATCTCCATTTTCATCATATACAGTTCCAAGAGGGATGATTTTATTGGCCATGTTCAATGGATCCCTACGGTAACTTTCATCTCTATTGGCCACCTGCGCTTGCATACCGGCTTTTATCCAACTGTTGAAAGTATGGTCTACATTGGTTCTAAGTGTGTATCGTTTTACATTGTCAAATTTCAAAATGCCATTTTCTCCATAAAAATCCAGAGAGGTGTATACTTTGGTTCTTTCCCCTCCGGAATTAACTCCAAGATTGTAATTTTGCTGATTACCATTGCTTAGTAGTAAGCTTTGGTAGTCAATCCAATCTCCATTTGCGATGGCTGCCAGTTCTTGGGTATTAAAAATCAATGGGTCATCAGCCACCGAGTTCCATTTTCCTGTAGTCCTGTTGGCTTCTCTTTTGATGGCCACGTATTCGTCTCCATTCAATACCGTAGGGTATCTGGAAACCTCTGACACCCCATAATAGGAGTTAAGAGTGACCGAAGGCTTTCCGGAGCTTCCTTTTTTGGTTGTAATGATAACTATACCGTTTGCACCCTGCCATCCATAAATGGCTGTAGAAGAAGCATCTTTTAAAAATTCCATTGACTCAATATCGTTGGGATTGATATTGTCAATGCTTCCCGTTTGAACGCCATCTACAATAAATAGAGGATTGTTACTGGCTCCGATGGATCTGTTTCCCCTAATTCTAATATTGATGCCAGAAGATGAGGAACCATTGCCTCGCGTGATGTCCACACCTGCAATTTTTCCTTGAATGGACTCTAAAGGGTTTTGAGCCGGTACTTGTCTGATTTCATCACTTTTGACGGAGGTAACCGCTCCTGTGAGGTCTCTTTTCTTAACCGTACCGTATCCAATCACGACAACTTCCTCCATATTGGTAATATCGGGAGTCAGGGTAATCTGAATAGAAGTTTGGTTACCTACTTTTACTTCCTGCGGGATATACCCAATGGAGCTAAAGACCAATGTGGCATCTGCCGCCGCTGAAATAGTGAATTTGCCATCAATGTTAGTTGCAGTCCCAATATTGGTGCCTTTTACCAGAACAGTTGCTCCCGGAAGCACATCGTCTAAGTCGGATGATTTAACAGTTCCAGTAATAGTGGTGTTCTGAGCAGATAGCTCAGAAAGAATAAGCATAAAACAGGCAATGACGAACAAGGCTGTTTTTAAAAGCCTTCCTCCAGCTGATGGAGGGATTTTAATGTAAGAATATTTCATCATGGTTTTTTGGGATTTGTTAACAGCAAAGGTTAAATAGTATGTTTGAATAGGTTTTTGATTTAATTTTCTCGGTATTCGTAAAATAAAGAAACTAAAAGAAAGTAAATAGTAAATATATCGGGTATAAATCTAGTCATAATAAGATTTAAAATAAAAATATTTTAAAATATATTTTCGAAAAATTACTTTTAATTTTTCTTTTACTTTCTTTTTGATACATTTATACCCAGTAATTGAATAGATAATCGATGTTTAGAGTATTTAATAAGCTGAAATTGAACTTATAATGATTGAATTATAAATCGTAAATAAAAGAAAATTAGTCATAAATAATAATGAAGAAAACAGTAGGTTTAAGGTTCATAGTACTTGTTTTAATTGCCACTTTTTGTGGTTGTGGAAGCAAGGTAAGGGGGCAGGATAAGCCCAGGGTTTTAATTAGTTCTGATATAGGGGGGACTGATCCTGATGATTTTCAGTCCATGATACATTTATTAATGTATGCGGATCAATTTGAAATTGAGGGGCTGGTAGCTTCACCTTTCGGAGATGGACGTAAAAGCAATTTTTTGGACATAATTGAAGATTATGAAAAAGATTATGCCCAGTTAGCAAAACATGCAAGTGACCTTCCGAAACCTGCTGCCTTGAGAGCGGTTGTCAAGCAGGGTGCCATTCAGGCAGCTCCTTTTCAGGGGTATTCTACTTCTACGGAAGGTTCAGATTGGATCATTAAATGCGCCAAAAAAGAAAGTGATCAGCCGCTTTGGGTTTTGGTTTGGGGAGGAATAGAAGACCTCGCTCAGGCATTGCATGATGCACCGGAAATAAAGGAGAATATAAGGGTGTATTGGATTGGAGGCCCGAATAAGAAATGGAGCATCAATGCCTACTCTTATATAGCGGCCCATCACGGAGACCTTTGGATGATAGAGACCAATGCGACCTATAGGGGCTGGTTTATGGATGAAGATTCTCCTGAAGCATTTAAAGGTGAAGCCTATTATGATAATTTTATCCAGGGGCGAGGTGTAATGGGTAAGGATTTTATCAATTATTATAATGGAGAAATAAAAATGGGAGATACCCCTTCACTGGCTTATGTTATGAATGGAGACCCGGAAGACCCTACAGGAGAAAGTTGGGGTGGTAGCTTTGAGAAGATAGACCGCAGTTCCAGAAGTGTATTTGAAGGTGGCAGCACCAAGGCAGATACAGTGGCCGCTTATGCTACAATCGAATGGAGATTTAAAGGGCCTAAAATAATGGTTCCGGAGGATTCTACAGTTTTTCATATCAAAATACAAGGTCAGGTTTGGCCTGGTTATTACCTCGGAGAGGGGATTTACGGAGTGAAATATAGCTCTAAAAAGGCTGAACACGGTAAATACAAAACCAGTAGTGAAATCCCTGAACTGAATGGCTTGGAAGGAGAATATATCAGTACCATTCCTTGGCCAGGTAAACCCTCTTCAGACGATTACCAGTTAGGCTCCAACTGGTACAGTGATCGATTAGCTGAAGGATTATTTATAAAAGACCAACAAGGAGCAAAATCCATTGCTAAATTCAGAGAAGCCTTTTTGGGCGACTGGGGAGAAAGGTGGAAATGGTTGGAAAAGTAGAAGTAATAGAAGGGTTATTGCCTACTTCGGGATTAATATTACTACAAATAAGGAAATTCAATAACAATGAAAAATAGAATTTCATTTTCAAAAACAATAGGATTAATAGGGTTAATCGCAGTTTTTGCGATTGGCTCCGCAATGGGTCAGAATGATTCCAAAAATTTTCAAGACATGCGCTGGAAGGATGTTGCTGGGAAAATGCCGGAAGCCTGGTATGCTTCCAATGAAGCAAAACTTGTAGCAGAAAATGTACTGCTGACCCAAAAAGCTATTGGTGGTTGGGAAAAAAACAAGCCCTATCATCACCCAATGGATGCTGGTAAAAAAGCAGCTTACCTAAAAACAAAAGATGAAATTGGAGCAACATTTGATAATGATGCTACCATTACCGAGTTGAGATTTCTAGCCAATGTCTATTCAAAAACCAAGGACGAACGCTACAAGCAGGCTTTTGAAAAAGGAATAAATTATATACTCAAGGCCCAATACGACAATGGGGGTTGGCCTCAGTTTTATCCGGTACGCAAAGGAAGTGTGGCGTATTCCGGCCACATCACCTTCAATGACGATGCCATGGTCAATATAATGCGCTTCCTAAAAGAATTGCTATCCGATGATCCCGCTTTTCAGTCCATTCAATTGTCAGACAGTAAAAAAGCCAAAATCCAAGAAGCCTATGACAAAGGAATAGCGTGTTTTTTAAATACTCAGATTGTCGTCAAAGGGGAGCCTACCGCATGGTGTGCTCAACATGATTCGGTGACCCTTGCACCCGCAAAAGCCAGAAGTTATGAATTGCCTTCATTTAGTGGATCGGAATCTGTAGGAATAGTGCTGATGCTTATGGAAATAGAAAACCCATCCAATGAAGTCAAGGCTTCTATAAACGGAGCTGTAAAATGGTTTGAAGAGCACAGTGTTGGTCGATTAAGGGTAGACAGCCAGACAATGCCTGATGGAAGCAAGGATAGAATTGTGGTGGAAGATGAAAATGCGCCTTTACATTGGGGACGATTTTATGACCTGGAAACCGAGAAAATATATTTCTGCGATAGAGACGGTATTAAAAAGGATTCCATAACGGAGATAGGTCATGAGCGAAGAAACGGCTATAGCTGGTACACCCGGGCTCCGGAACAAATGCTGGAAAAATACCCGGAATGGAAAAAAAGAAATGGGATTAACTAATACAAGAATTGGCAATTTGTTTTTTGATGAAATGGATTTTAATCGATTCTTTAATACCAATCAAATAATTTGAGGACAATAAACACAATTAACAAGAGTACAAAAGTTCGGTTTTCCGCTTCATTTGAGCCCTTTTAAAATAAAACATTCCATGAAACATTTAATTCTTAGTGCAGTATTGCTATTGATAGGATTTAATAGCGGTGCCCAACAACTTGCCTTTCCAACAGCCGAAGGCTACGGGAAATTTTCTCAAGGGGGTCGAGGTGGTGTTGTGTTTGAAGTTACCAATTTGAATGACAGTGGAGAAGGAAGTTTAAGAGCTGCAGTGGAGGCAGCGGAGCCAAGAACAGTGGTTTTTAAAGTTTCAGGTACTATTTCCTTGGAATCTCCTTTGCGGATCAAGCATCCTTATATCACCATTGCCGGTCAGACGGCCCCTGGTGATGGGATTTGCCTTAAAAAGAATCCTTTGATAATAGAGGCAGATCATGTCATTATTAGGTATTTGAGGGTTAGGTTGGGGAATGAATCAGGCGAAGATACCGATGCGGTCTCAAGCAGGTATACCAAACACATTATTCTGGATCATATTTCAGCCAGTTGGAGTGTGGATGAAACCATGTCTATTTATCATTGTGACAGCATTACTCTTCAGTGGAGCATTATTTCTGAAAGCATGTATAACTCCAATCACGTAAAAGGAGCACATGGTTTTGGAGGGATATGGGGCTCAAACTATGGTACCTACCATCATAATCTAATTGCTAGTCATGGCAGTCGCAACCCGAGAATGGCATCAGGTTCTGGCTACACAGATTATAGAAACAATGTAATATACAATTGGGGGTACAACAGTTGCTATGGTGGAGAAAACCAACAAGTTGGTAATCCAAATTTTTCTTTTTCAAAGTTCAATATTGTGGCCAATTATTATAAACCAGGACCGGCCACAATTCCGGGAGAGGTTTCCTATAGGATTGCCAACCCATCCATGCGCAAGAAAACCAGTGATTTTGGCAAATGGTACATTTCTGACAATGTCATTGAAGGAAATAACAAAGTGACTGCTAACAATTGGGATGGAGGAGTGCAACCACAAGGAGGAGCCCAAAATCTTCAATTTGTAAAAATGGAAGCATCATGGCCTTCTATGCCTATTCACCAGCACACAGCGGAAAAAGCCTATGAGGCAGTCCTCGAAAATGCAGGAGCTACCTTGCCAAAAAGAGATCCTGTGGATAAGAGAATAATAAAGGAAGCAAAAGAAGGACAGGCTTCCTTTGAGGGTGAAAGCTATAAGAAAAACAAAACCCTGGCAGATAAGTCCAAAAAGTCCGGTATAATTGATTCACAAAAAGATGTAGGGGGCTGGCCAAATTTAAAAAGTGCACCAGCACCTGAGGACAAAGATCACGATGGTATGCCAGATGATTGGGAAAAGAAAAACGGTCTTGATCCTTCGAATGCGGCGGATAGAAACAATTTAGCGGATGGTTACACCATGCTAGAGAAATATTTAAATAGCATCAATTAATATTTGACCCAGAATAACAAATATATGCTTGATATTAAATGGAGTAGTAATTGGATTGGCTTTTTTACGGCAATCATTTTCGCACCACTATTGTCGGTAAATGCTCAGGAAAAAGCTTTGGTAAACACCTCCAAAAGCCCGTATGCCAAACAAGTTTCGGTGGACATGGATGCGGTAAAATGGACTGATGGCTTTTGGGGGCATTGGGCGGATGTCAGTAAGGACACCATGGCCATGAATATGTTGCACATTTATGAGAATGATACCCTTAGCCATGGTTTTCTCAATTTTGAAATAGCAGCAGGATACAAAGAAGGAAGACATAGGGGCGCTCCTTTTCATGACGGAGATTTTTATAAAACGCTTGAAGCCTTAGTGTCCGTTTATGCCAGCACAAAAGACCAAAGGTATTATGATGAGCTAGAGCGGATCATAAAAGTGATTGCGGACGCACAGAGAGCAGATGGTTATATTCATACTTCTACAATAATTAAGCAGCGCAATAACCCTCAAGATGCGGTTGAGTTTGAAGATCGAATGAACTTTGAAACGTATAATATGGGCCATTTGATGACGGCGGCCAGCTTACATTATCGCATTACCGGGCAGACCAACTTTTTGGACATAGCGATCAAGGCAACAGATTTTCTTGTTGCCTACCATGAAAATGCAACTGCCGAACAAGCTCAAAATGCGATTTGTCCTTCCCACTATATGGGAGTAATTGAAATGTATAGAACCACCAGAAACAAGGAATACCTCGACCTGGCAGGTAAAATGATTGATATTCGTGGGATGATAACTGATGGTACAGACCACAATCAGGATCGGATCCCATTCCGGCAACAGCGAGAAGCCGTAGGACATGCCGTTCGTGCCAATTACCTGTATGCTGGCGTAGCGGATCTTTATGCAGAAACAGGGGAGGATTCTTTGATGATGGCATTGGAAAGTATTTGGAAGGATGTGGTCACTAAAAAACTCTACATCACTGGAGCTACCGGGGCTTTGTATGATGGTGTGTCCCCAAATGGAACCACCTACAGGCAGTCAATTATTCAGCAAGTCCACCAGGCTTATGGGCAGGCTTTTCAGCTTCCCAATATTTCAGCCTACAATGAAACCTGTGCTAATATTGGAAATGTCTTGTGGAACCACCGCATGCTTTTGGTAACCGGAGACAGCCGTTTTGCAGATATATTAGAGCTTAGCTTGATCAATAGTGTATTTTCCGGTACTGATCTGGGTGGGACCAATTTTAATTATACCAACCCCTTGAGAGTAGATAAGGACTTGCCCTTTACATTTCGCTGGAACAAGGTCAGGGAACCCTATATTTCAAAATCGAACTGCTGTCCTCCCAATGTCGTCAGAACGGTTGCGGAAACCCATAATTATGCCTATGCATTATCTGATAATGGTTTGGTCGTTAATTTGTATGGTAGCAATGAACTGAAAACCAGTTTGCCAAATGGTTCAAGCCTAGAGTTAAAACAGGAGACGGATTACCCTTGGGATGGAAAGATAAAGCTAAGCATCGAAAAAACCGGGCAAGATCCCTTTGCCATAGATCTACGGATCCCTGCCTGGGCCAGTCAGGCTGAGATCACCGTTAATGGAGAAAAATCGAAGGAAAAACCTATAGCCGGAAGTTATCTGTCCTTAACACGAAAGTGGAAAAAGGGTGATGAGATTGAATTAAATCTACCCATGACTGCTCGGTTGATGGAGGCCAACCCGCTGGTGGAGGAAACCAGAAATCAGGTAGCTGTTGTGCGAGGGCCAATTGTTTATTGTATTGAATCTCCAGATTTGCAAGATGTTCGCATTTTTGATGTTGAACTTCCTGCTGCCATTCAATTTACCCCTGTCAAAAAAATGGTGAAAGGTGCCTCGCTAACCTTCTTGGAGGGGCAGGCCTTGTTACAAGAAAAGCCCGATTGGGCCGGTAAATTGTACCAGGAAGTAGATCAAAAAAACACGCTGAATCCCATTAATATCAGGTTGATTCCCTATTTCGCCTGGGGGAATAGAGGAGAATCAGAAATGGCAGTTTGGATGCCATTAAAAAAGTAAAGGAATCATGGGGTATTCTTCTCTCTGGCTTTTGAGAGGATCTGTGTTTGTTACTTCAAATTGCTGCTTTATAAAATTCAAGGTACTCTTTTAACGAAGTTGTCAATTAATTAAGGAAATAATGAAAAGAACTATTTTAAGTATTGCATTGGCATTCATTGGTTTGAACAGTTATGCGCAACAACTGGCCTTCCCGACTGCTGAAGGTTATGGGAAATACACTGTTGGTGGACGGGGTGGGAAAGTTTACGAAGTGGTCAATCTTGATGATTCAGGAAAAGGAAGCCTTCGTGAGGCTGTTGAAGCTGAAGGACCAAGAACAGTTGTTTTCAGGGTTTCAGGAACCATCAAATTGGAAAGTGAATTAAGAATTAAAAATCCATATATCACGATAGCAGGTCAAACAGCTCCTGGCGAGGGCATAACACTCAGGGCTTACCCGTTGATGATAAATGCAGATGAAGTGATCATTCGGTACATCAGGGTGAGACTCGGGAACGAATCAGGAGGTGAAACTGATGCAATATCCAGCAGGTATACTACCAATCTTATTTTGGACCATGTATCGGCAAGTTGGAGTATTGACGAAACCATGTCCATTTACCATGGTAAAAATGTAACAGTTCAATGGTGTATAACATCAGAAAGTCTTTATAAATCCAATCATCAAAAGGGGAATCATGGTTTTGGCGGTATTTGGGGATCAAACTACAGCACCTATCACCACAATTTAATCGCCAATCATTCCAACCGTAATCCACGCTTTGCATCGGGAGGTGGAAATATTGATTTCCGAAACAACGTAGTTTACAATTGGGGATATGAATCTACTTATGGAGGTGAAGTTGCTCAGGTAGGCAATGACAAGTTCAATTTCACTAACATCAATATGGTAGGAAACTATTATAAGGCAGGACCTGCAACAGCACCCGGTCAAATCTCCCACCGTATCGCCTCGCCCTGGTCTCGAAACAAAGCAGCGGACTATGGGAAATGGTACATTTCAGACAACACAGTTGAAGGGAATTTTTGGATTTCAGCGAACAATTGGTTGGGTGGAGTGCAGCCTCAAGGCGGTAGCGAATATTTGGATGGTTTAAAGCTGGAGGAACCTTGGCCATCGATGGCTATCAATGAAGAGTCTGCCGAGGACGCTTTTGTTTCTGTTCTCGAGAACGCGGGTGCTGTTTTTCCTAAGCGTGATGCTGTAGACCTTCGAATTATTGATGAAGTACGCAATGGTTACGCAACTTATGAAGGGGAAACCTACAAAAAGGATCATAAGGTTGCGGATAGTTCTAGAAAGACTGGGATCATAGATACTCAAGAAGATGTTGGTGGATGGCCAGCGCTAAAAAGTAGCCCTGCCATGGTTGATACGGATCACGATGGAATTCCAGATGAATATGAAAAGCAAAATGGTCTAAATCCCAAACAAGCCAGTGATGGAAACAAGGTTGGTAAAGACGGTTATACGATGTTGGAAATTTACCTAAATTCTATTTATTGAACCCTAGAGAGGTATCAACCCAAACGATAGTGGAGAGCAGAAAAACCGTACAATTAAAAAATGCGGCATTTAAATCCGAAACATGAATAAGATGTTTATTGAGTGAAGAAATCACTTCCAAATTAGTAATTCGTTGCTGTTTTCGGCTCTATCTGATAGTTAAATGGTGTCCTTTCCAAGCATCCATTTTGGCTCCGTTGATTCTTTATGACTCAAAAAATCTCGAATTTAATGGAAAGACAACCGAGAAAATCGCATCGAATATAGGTCTAGGCCCTACCATATTAAACCCGAAATATGCAATAGACAATCTATTACGTGCTGAAATCGCTTCAAAATCAGCCACTTCGTTGCTGTTTTCAATTTCACCATAGCAGTGCTATGCTAAAATATCCAAACAGCCTGATTTTCTTATAATTGCAACACTTCCCGTAAACACGGGACAGGCTTCACCCCTGACAGTCAGGGCGGAGAAATCCTATTACATAATCCGGGTTGAATCTTACCTATTATTAGTGTTTTTCTGCAATTGCAAAGAATTCAATTTCTAAGACCATCACGGAAGGGCTTCAAAGCTGTTTTATGATATTTTTTTTATCAAGCATAAGTTTACCCTTCTAATACTTTTCCTTTCGACCTTTACATTTTTTCATTTATTCTGAGATTTGATTAATCTTGGGTGAGATGCATTGTTTTTTTAAGAAATATTGTCTCTCCATTCTATTTGTATGCTTCCGTCAAAATAACTTTTGGAGGGTCGATTTTTTCACTCAAAATATAAATGAGTTCCATGTACTTAATTTCCCTATTTGATGTTCATTGTTTTACAGCGTATTTTAGTGAAAATTGATTAAATTGAATCGTGTTATATTGTTTATTCAAAATGACCTATGAAAAACATACCGGCAAAGTTACTTTTATTCATTAACCTGATAAGCTTTCAAGCGGCAGCGCAAGTTGCTTTCAATGAGCAAAATTCCCTGTTGATTATAGAAGTTGAGTCGGTAGAAGGGGTAGGGGATTGGTTTCGAGATAGTGTGAATATAGAAGGAGGTACGATCCATTACTTGTATTCCACAACTGAGCACTTTAAAGATCCCGGGAATAAGACACTTAAGTATCCTATTGAAATCAATAATCCTGGGCAATATAAAATCATTTGGCATTCCAAGGTAGGTCTGGGGACCTCTTCAACTGATAACAATGATACTTGGCTTAGAGTGCCTGAGGCAGCAGGGTTTTTTGGGAAAAATGAAGAACATATTGTAAGACCTCACGGAAAATGTCAGGATGATTGTCCTGAAGGAGCGGGAAAGGAAGGTTGGTTTAAAATTTATAGCAATGGCACTACTGACTGGACATGGCGCACCAAAACCAGTGACAATGATCCCCATGAAATTTATGTTTCCTTCGAGAAAAAAGGAGTCTATTCGATAGAGGTCTCAGCAAGGTCTGCCAATCATTTTTTGGACAGGATTGTTCTTTACGACCCTGAAAAGCATACTGAGAAAAAGGTTACCAATTTATCTCTGCCGGAAAATGAGAGAAGGTAAATCGATTTAAGTCTTCCCCTTTCCAATTTGTCTTTGGATATTTCCTGTTGAGTCTTGAGGTTGTTTGCGACAATTCTATTTAAGGAATTGTCGCAAACAACGATTGTAGTAGTTATGTGTTTTTATTCATTGTGTAGTGAAATACAATATATAGTTAAGGTTGGTGGTTTCCCCTTTTTTAATCCAAATCTTCGAATTATAACCAATTTTTTTTTTAACCTCATTTCACCTCGATTTCGATCTCCATTTGGTTCCATATATAGTTGATCGAATGAGAATTCCCCTGATCGTTTTTCATGGCATCGGATCAGATCAGGATCATTTTTTTACCATCTTCACTGATCCATTTTGGAGAAAGTTTTGGTTAGTAGGTTCTATTGTTGGGATGGTCTACTGTCCAGTATTCCGAATAGTGGAATTGTGTCCATGGGCCATAGGCATTTTCTGAATACCAAAAACCTAGGTTGCCCGTTTCAGTATGCATCCAACTGTGGTAATAATCCTCATCCGAGTTGCTCATGCCATAACCACCATAGGTACCACCGTTGACCATAAAGTAAAGACCTAGCCCATCGTTCCATACAACAGAAGGCAACCAAGAATACCATCCAAAATAATGGTCTTTACTGCTTTTTTCCGGAAAAGTATGCACATAGCCTCTGTCAGTTATTTTATTTGACCATTGGGGTTCCTTGTTTTAGTCATACTTTGTGAAATATTGCCATTCACTTCGAATTCCGATTTTATCATGAGGTACTCTAGCTAAGGTCAGTTGATGGGCTTTGGCTCCTTCCGGGGAATAAATATAGACGTATTCATCCTTGGCAGTTGAATTGTCTTTGCCGTTTTGCACAAAATCGAAAAAAGAAAAAGGATAAGCCTCTTGGGTTTGATGAGGTATTCCATGCTCCTTTAAAGAAAACATCTCCTGCTCATTGACTACATTTCTCATGCTGCCCATGGCTGTGAGTGCAAGTTCATTTCCTTCTCTGTCTACACGGGACCAAGAATGGCCATTGTCAGTTGACTTCAAAAGTTTAACAGCTGTAAAGGGTCCTGACCAAGAGGGACCAGGTGTCTTGGAGGCTGCTGAATATACCTTTCCGTCTACAGAAACAATCCCATAGCCAAACCAACTTCCTTCCTTGCCACTGAATTCAGGGTAATTGGGAAGGTCTTCCCTTTTAAAGTTTTCTGGACCACCTTTTATTCTATAAAGGTGGTTGTGAATCTGGAGGCATAATTTTTTTGATCCAGCCAGTTCCCATCGCACATTGAAACAATCTGCGAACCATCCGCTGCCCAGGTGAGACACCAATTGTCACCACTGGCCCCCAATCTTTTTAAAGTTTTTTTGTTGAAGATAACGCCTTCCGGCACAGCTTTTTTAGTTTCTTCGGAAATGTTGTTTTTCTCCGTATTGCTTTGGCAAGCAAAGGCTAACAATATTATAGGCAATAGCAGGTAAGATCTAATTTTCATGAGGTGATTGATTAGTGGGGCGGGGTTAAAAGCTTTGTTCTGGGTGTTGGGAGGCAATAAATTCACCGGCCAAACATTACAGAAGAATTAATTTAATGAAAAATATTCAAAAACCGGAGATTTATTTTCCAACACCTTGAGTAGATTTACTGAGCGCTTAAAGGAATGAAAAATGGAAACTTTAATTTCTTATGGTTATTGTCGAGATTTAAGACCTATTCACTGCCTTAAAATCTCAAGGTATAGGCAAGTTTAACAATGGATTGAATTTCCATGACATTGAATCGGTCTGTAAACCGTTGCCAGTTGTGGTTGTGGACGATGAAAAAAGTATTGCCAGGATCAATCACCCAGATAAACCTGCTGTTGGGCATAAAGTACAGACAGTAGTGAAAAACATAAATTGTAAACAAAAAAATAATTTTTTTTTTGACATGTCCATTTATTATCATCAAATAAGTGAAAAATTGGGACTTGTTTGAGCTTATTATACAAAAGGGTTGAGAATTGTGCTAATAGTAAAAGCTCTAGTTGATTTTACGGAAATATTCACCGATAATTAGTTGTTTTTACATTCTAATCCTAAAAAGGATAAATATAAACCCTATTATTAGCATGTTAATTCCAATAAAAACGCCCAAAATTCTATTCTGCTTACTTTTCCTCTTTTTTGGATTGACTCAGGCGATGAATGCTCAAAATAATTGGTCCCAAAACAATAAGGCAACAAAGAGCGAGAATGGGAAAATACTCCCCAATGTGGTGATCATCCTTGCAGACGATATGGGGTATGCGGATCTTCAGGGATACGGTGGAGTAGCCAACACTCCAAACTTGGATGCTTTGGCATCTGAAGGGGTGAAATTCACCAGTTGCTATGCCGGTGCTCCCAATTGTTCTCCCTCGAGGGTTGGGTTGTTGACAGGTAGAATTCCGGCAAGAGCAGGCATGTACAGTTATAGGCCACCCGGATCTCCTATGCATCTACCGGACAATGAAATAACGATTGCCGAACTCCTCAAGCCTGAAGGATATCAGACGGCTCATTTTGGTAAATGGCACTTGAGCGTTCTTCCTCAAGATAAGGAACTCAATCAGCCACAACCTCAGCAGCAGGGCTTTGATTATTCACTTGGTACGGAAAATAATGCCCAGCCTTCTCATCTCAATCCTGTCAACTTTATTAGAAATGGAATCCCAATAGGAGAGCAGGAGGGCTATTCCTGTCAATTGGTAGCAGATGAAGTAGACCTTTGGTTTGAGAAAAATTATCAAAAAGAACAGCCTTTCTTCCTCTATGTGGCTTTCCATGAGCCTCATGCTAAGGTTGCTTCACCTGATAATTTAATCGCCAATTACCCAGACTATGACAAGAAAACCGCTGAATATTTCGCCAATATTGAAAACATGGATTTGGCCGCCGGTAGGATTTTGCAAGCCTTAAAATCAAGAGGATTGGATAATAATACAATGGTCTTCTTTGCATCGGATAACGGTCCATATCGGATAGGTTCTCAAGGCGAACTTCGCGGATTGAAAGGGGAGGTATATGATGGGGGTATCAAGGTTCCCGGGATTTTCTCCTATCCCGGTGCTTTTCCCGGGAATAGGGTAATTGACACCCCCATATGGTTCCAGGATTTGTTGCCTACCATCGGGGAATTGACTGGGGCGGCCATTCCTTCAGATCGGAAATACGATGGGATAAATTTATTACCATTGCTTGAAGGAGGTGAAATAGAAAGAGAAAAGCCCATGCTATGGTATTTTTACAGAAGTTCCCCCGAGTTTGCCATGCGAAAGGGGGATTATATGTTGCTGGCTCGTGCCAATGATAAGGTACCCAGAACCCATGGGGTATCGGATATAGACATGACTTTTATAAAAACCATTCAGCCCGAGTTTTATGAATTATACAATGTCGCAAACGATGCCGGTCAACAAGAGGACTTGGCAGCTACTGAACCGGATAAGCTGGAGGCCATGAAAAATGAATTGCTGGTACTGCTGGAAGAGGTTAAAACAGAAGGTCCGGTATGGGAAGGCTTGCCAAAATACAATGAGCAAAAAGCCAACCACAATAAGCCCGGAGAGTTTAAAAGGAATCAAAAGCGATTTTTGCTGAAGGGGAAGGAGTGAGTGCCATAGAAAATTTGATAGGGTAGGTGCTTTTTAAGGATAATTATAGTGAACATAACTCTTCGATAAAATGAAAAACTTTTTATAATGAATACATCAAAATTTAATTTTCTGTTAGTTTGTGTGCTCATTTTATTCTTTTCTTGTTCTAATGAACAGGAGGGAATCCCTGTAATTAAGGCAAAAAATGTGTTGGGTAATGAACTGAAGCTATCTGATATAGCTTCTTCTATAGTGGAAATTCCTTTGGAAACCAGAGAGGGTATTTATTTAAAATCAACTGGCAGTATTACCAAATCCGAAGAGCATTTTTATATTTTAGACATAGGAAGGATCGTTAAATTCAAGTTGGATGGTACCTATGTTGGAGAAATAGCAAAAAAGGGTGAAGCTCCGGGTGAGTACCTTGGCGCATATGAGATTAGTTATGACTTGAAAAGCAGAAGTTTACTGGTGGCAGCCCAATTTAATCAGGCAATATTACAGTACAGTGAAGAAGGAGAACTAATTGGTTCTGCCTCTTTTCCTTTCCCATTTTACGTAAATGCAACGGATAACGGAATTTGGGTCTTTTCCCACGGAGGATTTTTACAATCCAGAATTACCAATAAATTAAAAATAATGGGTTACCGTATTGATAGTGAGTTGAATATGTTGGATTCTTTTCTTATTAAGGAGGTGCCTTTAGTGGATAATATTGGTCCAGGTAGGTATACTCACCAGCAGTATGTCAGTTCATTTGATGATAAAACTGGGATATATTATGCAGTCATAATGCAGGAAAAAATCCGTAGAGATTCCTTATATACGCTAGAAAAAGATCAGTTGAAACCCTACAGTAGGTTCGATTTTGTCTTCTCAGACAATAGAAAGGTGGCTTATATTTACGAGATTACCGGAGAAGGCAACTATTATTTCATTACTTACTCAAGTGATAAACACCAGCAATCGATGTTTGTGTTCGACAGAAAGAAAAATGCTGGTTACGACCTTAAAAATGGGATCACAGCGGCAGATGGGAAAACCTATTTCCTAAATGCTTTTGGGGATGGAGACTATTTTTATATCAAAAGAGAGGTAGATGAAACAGGTTTCGAATTAAATCCTATCATTGTGTGGGTTAGGTTGAAGGACTAATCATCATTTATTACTTAGTTGAGATGGCTAGAGAATCTTAGAGAAATGTTACTTCCAAAGAAGTTTAAAGCTTATATTGGGAATAAGGATTGCTGCTAACTTGTTTCTATTCCTCATTTCGACTCTAAATTTACGAATTTCATGAAACAAGTGGTTGTAAAGATACCTAAGCTTTAAGAATCTTAGAACAATAGCCATGAACAAGAATTTAGACCGCAGGAACTTTATAAGTAACCTCTCGATGGTTGGTGCTAGCCTAGTCATTGAAATGCCCCAATTTAGTTTTGGAAGGACAATAAACGATAGGCCTGCCTTATTGGGAGGCCCCAAAGCCCATCCCGCAAGTTTTCCAAGTTGGCCCATCGTAGAAAGGCCGGATGAAAACGCACTTCTGGAAACCTTGCAGAGTAAAAAGTGGGGCCGCCTTAATGGCGATGCGGTTGCTAATTTTGAAGAGGCATATAAAAAGATGAGTGGAGCTAAACATTGTTTGGGTGTATCTAGTGGCACCAGCGCATTGTATACCGCTATGGGCGCTTTAGACATAGGTCCTGGGGATGAGGTTTTAATTCCGGTATATACCTTTGTTGCCACCTACAATGTGGTGGTATTGAATTATGCGCTTCCAAGGTTTGTGGATACGGATATAGAAAGTTTTCAGATTGACGCCAATCAAATTGAAAAGGCCATTACTCCGCAAACAAAGGTCATCATGCCTGTTCATATTGGAGGGTCTCCTGCAGATTTAGATACCATTCTTGGGTTGGGAAACAAGCACAATATACCAGTTGTGGAGGATGCATGTCAGGCACCGATGGCCGAATGGCGGGGTGAAAAAGTTGGGACATTAGGCCTTACAGGGGCCATTAGTTTTCAATCCAGCAAAAACCTTACTTCTGGTGAAGGAGGAGCTTTGTTGACCAATGACGATGAATTTGCTGAAAGCTGTTATAATTTCCACAATCAGGGAAGGCATACCAGCGATCCAAACGATCCCTATTCTCCTACCCGAGGAACAAATCTCCGATTGACAGAATTCCAGGGGAGCCTATTGCTTGCTCAGATGAAACGTTTCCCGCAGCAGGTTAACCATCGTTGGGAAAATGCAGCCTACTTAACCAGTCTCTTAAAAGAAATCCCAGGAATTTACCCCGCAAAACTCTATGCAGGAGTAACCAAAAGTGCTTATCACCTATATATGTTTAGGTATGACAAAAGGGAATTTCAGAACATGGACCGAAGTAAATTTTTGAAAGCCTTAGTAGCAGAAGGCATCCCTTGTTCAGGTGGTTACGGTAGGTTAAACAAGGAGAAATACGTGACAGATCTTGCAAAAAACAAGCACTATTTAAAAGTGTATGGAGAGAAAACGATGAACGATTGGATGGAGCAAAATCACTGTCCGCAGAATGACCAGCTTTGTGAGGAAGCGGTATGGTTTTCACAAACCATGTTGCTTGGGACCCGACAAGACATGGAACAGATTGCGCAAGCCATTCATAAGATTAGGAAGTTTGCCGGGGATTTAAAGAAAGCTTAAAATTTGCCATTATGTAGTTTTAGAAGGTTTGGTCATTCCTTTTATCATAATTAATCCCTTATTATTAGATTTAAGGAACTTGGATTGAAACCAGTTTAGTATTTTGCATTGAAAAGACATTATGAACCAAAATAATAATAGCAAAAATTCCAGAAGGCAGTTTTTTGCTACTGCTGCTAAAAGTAGTTTAGCGGCCTGCACTTTAGGGTTTCCCTTGAAAGAGTGGAGTCCCAGTACATTTTTAACTGAATCTATTGAAGGCAAAGATCTGGAAAAGCCAAGTTGGCTCGCTATTAATGATGAGATTTATGGCGCTAAACCTAGTGATATGGTGCCGATTGGTGGAGGGAATGGATATGCCTTTCCAATTGTAAAGGGAGATTTTGAGGTGACAAATCTGGATGAATTGTTGGATTCACTTGCCCAAGCAAAGTCGGGACAAGTTGTCTTTATTCCCGATGAAATAAATATAGACCTAACCACTAGGGTTTTTATTGAAAAGTTGGTTTTAGAAATTCCTGAAGGGGTAACCTTGGCCGGGAACCGCGGATATGAAGGTTCTAAAGGTGGAATTTTGCTAAGCAATGCTTTGGAGACCAAGTTCCTGATTCGTGCCCATGGGCCAGGGGTACGAATATCGGGGCTAAGAATTCAAGGGCCAAATCCTGACCGGCATCTGGAACATCACAAACGCGCTTTTGGACCTGAAGGTTTGGGACGTGATTATTATTACAAATTCCCAGTTTCGAGAGGAATAGTGACGGAATATCCTGAATTGAAAGTGGACAATTGTGAGGTTTCAGCTTTTTCAGGTAGCGGCATTTTTCTTAAAAAGGGTTCTGGACACCATATTCATCATAATTTTATCCATCAATGCCAGTACAATGGCCTCGGTTATGGGATAAGCCATGCCGCAGCTGATTCTCTAATCGAATATAATTTATTCAATGAAAACAGGCATTCTATTGCTGGCACAGGGATTTCCGGATGCGGTTACACTGCCAGGCACAATATTGAGCTAGGCATTTCATTGAGCCATTGCTTTGACATGCACGGTGGAAGGGATAGAAAAGACAATACGGACATTGCGGGGACTACAATGGAGATCTATAACAATACCTTTTATGCGCCTCAAACATCTGTAGTAATTAGAGGTATTCCGGAAGAAAAATGTGCAATCCATAACAACTGGTTCCCTCGGCATTTGCATACTGAAGAAGCCGTAAGAGGGCTTTCTGAAAAAACACGAGCCA
Organism: Cyclobacterium sp. L-R; assembly: GCF_056859355.1. Taxonomy (NCBI): domain Bacteria; kingdom Pseudomonadati; phylum Bacteroidota; class Cytophagia; order Cytophagales; family Cyclobacteriaceae; genus Cyclobacterium; species Cyclobacterium sp. L-R. The sequence goes on along the minus strand of NZ_JBSXOH010000071.1, from coordinate 82,245 downwards.
TAAATAATGTCTATGTGTCTGCAGTAAAGTAAAAGCTGTTAAACCAGGGGGGCTTAAACACTATCCAAGACATCTAGGAATATCCTTTCCTCTATTGTCTTTTTTCATTAGATGGTAATTAGATTTTTAATTCCTATGGTTCTAAGTGGGGGTAGTTTATTCGTTGTAAAATTGATTGAAATTTAGTGAATTGTTTAAGTATTGCTTTTAAAGTTAGTGCAACTTTATTAGCCTATTTTCCGTTTTTAGAATGCTTTGGAATGAACAAAGTTTGATGCTTTTTGTTTAGAATTAAGCTTTGTTTATATAGGCTATTGGGCAATGGGATTGGAGAAAAAGGGGCTTGACAATGAAGCGTTACCCCGACAAGGATTTCTATTAAGTTGGAAGATTAAATTTGAAATTTACCCAAGAGAAAGCAGTCACGAGGTCTTGAGTCAAAGCATTTTTCATTAGGGTCAAATATGGGATTTACACGCACACAAGAAAAATTAAAAATACTTGCAGACGCTGCCAAATATGATGTGTCCTGTGCATCCAGTGGTAGCAAGCGGAGCAACGCCAATAAGGGCCTTGGTGATGCGACAGGGATGGGGATTTGTCATTCCTATACCGAGGATGGGCGTTGTGTTTCCTTGTTGAAGATTTTGCTAACCAATTATTGCATCTTCAATTGTGCCTATTGTGTGACAAGGAAAAGCAATGACATCAAGCGGGCGGCATTTCAGGTGCAGGAAGTGGTGGACCTGACCATTAATTTTTATCGTAGAAATTATATCGAAGGCTTGTTCCTTAGTTCAGGGATCTTCAAAAGTGCAGACTATACCATGGAGCGATTGGTTGCTGTGGCCAAGAAATTGAGAACAGAAGAAAAATTCAATGGTTATATTCACCTCAAATCCATTCCCGGAGCCTCTGATGAACTGATGAAGGAGGCTGGGCTTTATGCAGATAGGTTGAGTGTAAATATTGAGATTCCCACCAAAGAAGGGTTGAAACTATTGGCTCCGGAAAAAAATCGTGAAGATTTTATCAAGCCAATGATAAAAGTTAAAAATGAGATCATTCAATACAAATCTGAAAAGAAACTTATAAAAAGCACCCCTCTATTTGCTCCCGGAGGGCAAAGTACGCAAATGATTATAGGGGCTAGCGGAGAAAGTGATCAGCAAATCATGTGGACCTCCAATTATTTTTATAAAAAGTTTGATTTAAAGCGGGTGTACTATTCCGGATATATACCCATCAGTTACGATTCGCGTTTGCCACATATTGGCACCGAAGTACCGATGTTAAGGGAAAATAGGCTGTACCAGACAGATTGGTTGATGCGCTTCTATGGTTTTGAAGTGCATGAAATATTGAATGAGTCCCACAAAAACCTCGACTTGGAGGTAGACCCCAAATTGGGTTGGGCCTTAAGGAATTTGGAATACTTTCCAGTGGATGTGAACACTGCTGATCGGGAAATGTTGGCACGTATACCGGGAGTGGGCATGAAATCCGTGCATAAAATCATTCAGGCAAGACGTTTTAGAAGACTTAATTGGGAGCATTTACAGCGCATAGGTATAGCCATGAATAGGGCGAAATATTTTCTTGTCTGTGCCTCACAGGAATTTGAACGCAGGGATTTGACAGGTCCACAACTGAAATCTCTTATTCTTCAAAACACCACCAGTAAATATCAAAAAACACTAAGCCCACAATTGAATTTATTTTAATAAATGCTAAATATTCAGGATTCCATACTCATTTATGATGGTAGTTTTGATGGTTTTTTGACCTGTGTATTTCAGGTCTATGATTTGAAATTAAAACGAGTTCTTATCCAAAAAGATAGTGAATCTCAAGCCTCCTTATTTGGCAAGAAAAATGTAGTGGCTGCAGATCAGGTTAAAGCAGATCGGGTGTGGAAAGGTCTACGTAAGAAAACATCAGCTGCAGGAAGGCTGCGTATTTATTATGGCTTTTTGAGTGAAAAACAGTGGGTTGAAAATCTATTGTTACGTTATATTCAATATATTTTTGAGAGTAGTCTACCGGTTGATTCCGATTTTTCCAATCCAGAGGTTTTAGAGCTGAGTAAGATCGCCAAAAGCGTAGGCAGGGAAAAACACCGCATGGAGGCTTTTGTTAGATTTCGATTGACAAAAGACGGGCTGTACTTTGCTACCATTGAACCCGATTTTGATGTACTCCCGCTTATTTCCAAACATTTCAAAAGTAGATATGCCGATCAAAAGTGGGTGATTTATGACCTTAAGCGAAATTATGGCCTCTATTATGATTTGGATAGGGTGGAAATTATCAACTTGACCTTACCCGAGGGGTTTGATGCCAGCAAAACTTCTCCTGATTATTTTGCTGTCGAAGAAATAGAATTTCAAACCTTATGGAAGGACTATTTTGAAAGTACCAACATCCCTTCAAGGAAAAACATAAAGCTACATGTGCGTCATGTGCCCAAACGATACTGGAAATACCTAAGTGAAAAATAGAGGTGAAAAAGGCATATGGTTTTTAAGAGGGTGAGCCTTATCCAATTGCGCAAAAAATAATCGGTTCTTATTTAATAGCATAAAAAGGTTAAAATTGGATCCACTTCCCCATCTATACCAATTTAGTTGTGCATTTCTTTTTTGTAGGAGAAATTAGGTGCAAATTCAAATTAAGAATCCAGCCTGACTAAATCTTTCTATGCCTAACTATCCTAAAGCCATTTCAATAATTATTTTTTTAATAGGAACAAGTTTCTTGGTCCTCGATTTTAGTGGGGATTTTTCCCCTGAGAAAATCAGTAAATCACCTGCCAATGAAGCTGTATGGCTCAATGATGAAGGGACTCCTCGGCTATTTTATGTCAATCGTCCGGGAAATGCAGACAAGATAATGACCATGGATTGGACAGGGGAAGGGTTGAGTGAAGCAAAGGAAGAGTTTGCTTTGCCAGGACAAGCATATTATGCCTTACAAATGGTGCATAGTAGCAATAATGACTTGATCTCCGTTTTCCATATTTTTGGTAAAGGGGAAAATGGATACCGAGGTAGGCACTTGGATCTTTGGGTCAATAGAAGAGTAAATGGGGAATGGGGAGAACCTTTTAAGATATACAATGGGTATGTGGGGGCAATCCGAGGCTTGATAAAGCTAAAGAGCGGAAGGTTGCTGTTGGCTTTTTCCAGGGCAGTTCCTGAAAGAGAAAAAGCCCCCCAAAATGGAGAGGTGGATTATGGCTGGAACAATATTGTATCCATGTATTCTGATGATGAAGGTAAATCCTGGGATATCTCAAAAAAGCCAATAGAAATTGAAATAGACAATTCCAAAACTACCCGATATGGAGGCATTGAGCCGGAACTAGTGGAAATGCGAAATGGTGAAATTTGGATGTTGATTAGAACTACACATGGGGTATTGTACCAATCTTTTTCAAACGATGGAGGGGAAACCTGGGAGAAAGCCAGGCCAACATCCTTTATCTCCTCAGACTCCCCTTCTTCCGTACTGCGGCTAAAGGATGGTAGATTGATTATGTTCTTTAACAGTTGCCAACGTTATGACAAACCCAATTCTTATGCAATGGGAGGAAGAGAAGTGCTTCATGCTGCTATCAGTGGTGATGATGGCTTGACATGGAAAGGTAACCGTGAAGTGGCTTTTGAGAACGAGGATATTCCTGAAAAAGGAGATAGAGGAACCGCTTATTCATCGGCCATAGAAATTGAAGATGGTAGAATTTTGTTGGCAACAGGTCAGGGGGAAGCTAGGTCTGTTTACACCATGGACCCAGATTGGTTGGAGGAAAAAAATCAGGTGCGGTACCTCTCTTTTAAGGCTATTCCCTCCAATTCGAATTTAGCCAAAGGAAAAACTGTGCCCAGATGGATGGGGGATACTTTGGCCTTCTCGTATTTCACCGATAGTGAAGCTGTTATAAATTTTCCAATGAATAAAATAGGAAGTGTTCAAATTGGACCATTGCCTGCCAGTGAGTTGCTCGATTTTGACATTGCTTTGACAGACCACTTTTCGGTCCCCTCAGATACAGCAGCTTTTTCAGCTGGTGTTTTCAACTTTAAATTGTCAGAAATTTTGAGAAATGGTCAAATTAAGGACAATGTAACCTTAAGACTTGATTGGGATGTTGTAGATCCAGAGGGTAGGCTTTGGGTATACATTGGTGGCAAGCAATTGGCTGTTTTTAATTCCCAAAGTATTTCTAATTTGGGGCTTAATTATCTTAGGATAAAGTCTGGCAATGGGTTTTCCAAAAATACTGGGATAATTCCCCTAGTTTTTACAGGCCACCAAACATTAGGTTTGAATCTCTAAGAAGTGTGGATATACAAATTTTATCAATTATTTTATTAGCCTAAAAACTATAACGAAATATCTGTTGGTTAAATTTTCCGGGTATATACTTTAGTGGTTTTAAATGAAACATTTTCCTTACAAGGTTTTTACAGTTATCCTGATGGTAATTATTTTTTGCCGACCATTGATGAACCTGTAATCATTTATAACCATTTAGATCTGCCAGGATTTCGACAGCAATTAATAATGTCCATTTTCACCTACCGACTTTCTTCTCAATGCTTGAGAAACCAACGCTAAAGGTTGTTGAAGGAAAGAATGTATTAAAAAAAAATCTCTTGTTTAATTTTTTTTTAATACATTTAATGGCTAACAGAACAAATGAGAAAATTTATTGCCATACTGTTATTAGGCTGTTTTGTCATCTACCATTTTGGCTTCTATTCCTTTTATCTTTTGTACCAATATAAAATTGAAAGCGATTGGAACAAAAAGGTTTATATGGAAGAGTTTGACCACAAAACGGTTCACCGCATTCCTTTGAAACTACCCTATTCATTTGATCAGGAAAGATTTCAGATAGCAAACATTCCCTTTAAAAAGGATGGGAAATCTTACAGGGTCATTCAAAAACGTTTTAAAGATGACACCTTTGAATTTTTGTATGTTCCTGATATGGCAACGCTGAAATTAGAAGCAGATTATAAAAACTGGGTGATTTCACTTTCTCCTGAAAATAGTCCTGACAACAAAGATGGTAAGGTTTTGACTAAGTATCAGCTCAAGGATTATTTGCCTCGTTCGGGAAATTTTCATTGTCTTAAATCCATATTAGCTGCCATAACATATCATGATAGCAAACCAGGAATGCTAAAAGCACCTCACCTGACTATTATTACACCTCCACCATGGTATTCATAGGGATTGGATATTCCAGTTTTTTGCTTTTTTTCTTTTTAGTCCGAGCTTACCAGTTATTACTTTTTGGAATAGTTCTGGCAGAAATTGGTAATGCTATCCCAATGGAATTTTCACTGCATTTTCTTACTTCATTATCTGTCAGAAAACAGCCTGACTCCTTTTTCAAAGAATAAGGTTCAGGGGTTTTTTCTACTTAGGATTGATGATAAGAATTTGCCACTTTACCCTGCGTGGTATCATACTACTTCTTAACCTAAATAATGAGTCAAATGAAGGCATTTATATATATTAGCGTCTTTTTACTATTTACATTAATCAATCTTCCCAAAGAAAGCATTGCTCAAGGCTGTGTTGCTATACGTCAATTCTCAACAGCTGGGCAATCTCCTAATTCTGGTGGATTCCTTGAAAAAGGAACATGGAACTTTACATCGAATTACAGGTATTTCAGGTCTTTCAGGCATTTTAAAGGAACTCATGAAGAGCCGGATAGAGTTGCCAACCAAACCGAAGTTATCAATTATTCGCATGCACTTGATATTAACATAAGTTATTCGATAACAGATCGGTTATATGGTATTGCTTCCCTGCCTTTCGTATACAATGAAAGAAGTTCTCTTTATGAACATGGGAGATCAGAAAGGCATCGGAGTTATTCAAAGGGAATTGCAGACATGAGAGTTGGGATTGGATATTGGCTGCTTTCTGGAGAGAATTCTTCAAAGGGAAATCTAGCGATAGGGGCAGGTATTAAGCTACCCACAGGAAATTATGAAGCCAAAAGTGTCTTTTATAATGTTGGTCCTGAAGGCAATCCGGAAAGACGTCCTGTGGATCAATCCATTCAACCTGGGGATGGAGGTGTTGGTTTGATACTGGACTCACAGGGTTTGCGATTTCTTAATCATGGAGTAGTATTGTACTATGATGGGTTTTACCTTGTTAATCCACGGGAAACCAATGGTACGAGAACTTTTCGGGAGACTTTAAATCCCATCTTATCGAACGAATCGATAATGGCGGTTCCTGACCAGTTTTCATTCCGGGCTGGGGTTTTTAAATCAATCTTTAACCATGGTTTGGGCTTTTCCCTTGGTGGGAGGGCAGAAGGCATCCCAGTTCGTGACCTGATCGGAGGAAACAAGGGTTTTAGGAGACCAGGATATGTTATTTCAGTAGAACCGGGCATAAGTTATATGGTAAAAAATTTCACGGTTAACTTGAATGTTCCAATTGCCATTCACAGGAATAGAACCCGTAGTGTTACCGACATTGATGCCTCCACACCTAACAACTACCGACATGGTGATGCAGCTTTTGCAGATTATTTGGTTAACATAGGGTTCGCTTGGAGAATAGTCAAGAAAGAGCCTGCTCTGTTTAAGTAATTTTAAATTTTAACCCTCCATATATAAAAATGGAGGTTTTTTCTCTTCTGCCTCAGATGGCTAGTTTCAATTTTTTATCTGGAATGATCATTTGGTTACCTTTAATTCACAAAGAATTCCTCTTATAGGGTTGAATTACCTTAGAATCAAGTCAGGAAATGGTTTCTCGAATAACAAAGGGCTCATTCCTCTATCTTTTTATGAGCACTAATTCTTGAAATAAAACTCAAAAAATAGTTCACTCGTTTCCTCAGGATACCTTACCCTATTTCTAACACTCGGCCCTGTGTGAGATATTTCCTATCTTAAGAATCCCAAACTATGAGGAGGTATTAACTAATTTTTTACACAATTTTTTTAGCCCAATAAATTTGGTTTATTGGTTCAAATTAGTTTTAAAGAAGACCACCTCCTTTTGTTATTGTTTATCATTTTGAAGTATTCTTGCAATCAACCTACTTCAGCATCTAAAGAAGTAGAAGGCGTGGACATTTCTACTGATACAATAATTATTCAATCCAGAATTTTCCAATTATCCCAAAATACATTACGGATAGTCGATTCAAGACGAATCATCGGTAAGTACTATTCTAAAAAAAATATGGGTAGCTTTTTTGCTCTACATGATGTCATCGCTTCGTGTTCTTTTCAAAAAGTTCTTTCAGCTCTTCTATTCTTGACCTTTGGAATATAATTGAGGTCCAAAATAAATTTGTTAAGACCATGGATCTCAGACTAAAGGTTAAATTCTATTTTACTTTTTGACCTCTTCAGTCCCATCTGCCCCTGTTTTTATCTTGTTTATTTAAGGTATACTTATCTCCTAAGCCATACAAAAAAAAATTTAAAAGTGGGAATAAAATCGTTAAAAATGTTTTTAAATACTTTTTTGTATATTTGAAATACAATTTTATTGGTTTTTAATTTTATTCAATTACCTTTGACTAATTATTTAAAAGTACACTTTCATCAAAATTATTTAATTGTTTCAATCATGAAAAAAACATTACTTGTGGCTGTTATAGCCATTGTCTTTTTTGCATTACCCAAAGTTTCTTTAGGACAAGTCTCTTTCTCTCATTCTTTAGGAGCAGCTTATTATGTAAGTACTTCTACCACCTCCACTGAATATTCAGAATCTACCTCTACAATTGGTGCTCCTGGTATTCTATATTCTCCAAGAGTTAATGTGGTTGAATTAGGCAGAGAAATGACAGTTTCAGTTGGTACGCATCTGGGGTTAGGATTCATGCTCGATACAAGTTCAGGGAGTGCATCCTTTGCGATGGATCTTCCCGTTGTAGCCGAAATAAACTTTGGCCACGGGGCCCATGCTGATACCAGATCCTCAGTAGGTGGTTATGCAGGCGTAGGTTACGGAATTAATAGGTTAGGTGGTGGGAGTAATTTTGATGGCGTCTCTACCAATAAAGCTTCAGGACCTGTTCTTAATGGAGGTGTTCGTGCCTTGATTAATGGGGTTCCAGTAGGTTTCAGGCTTTCTTATTTATTAAACATGGAAGAAGGAGGAAATGTAGCAGGAATTGGGGCATTCTACACTTTCGGTTTTTAATAAAGCCTGAGCCTAATTTAAAGAAGGCAGGTTCCTAAATCAAACCTGCCTTCTTTAATTCATACCAAATTAGTGTCTTCCGCATAGTAAATGAATTCAATTGCTAAGACCATCACAAATGGACTTTAAAGCAGTTTTTTAGCTAAGGATAAGTTTCCACCTAATTTTACTAGTTTTTCCGATCCTTAATTTTTTTTATTTGTTCTGAGATTTGATCAATCCTGAGTGAGTTGAGTTGCTTTTTTATCGGAAAGATTGTCCCTCCATTCAACTTGTATGCTTCCATCAAAAAAACTTATGGTGAGCCTATTGATATCTCCCTCCCAGATAAAGGTATCATTAAAGATCTTTTCGGTAGGAGGACCAAATTTTTTATTAAAGAAATTGATGAAGTCTTTGAACCCACTTTCCATATTGGGTAGGTCACGTTTGTTAAATGTCCATCGACATTTATATAACAGACCGGATAAATAAATCAACCTCAGGTCATGGGCTACTACGCCATTAATAATTCTCAAGGGATGGCCTTGATAAATTCCTTCCTGTATTCCGGCTTCTAAATTTCTTTTAAGACTTTCTGCCAGAAATGGGTTGTTTTGATAGACTGTTTCATTTCCAGTTATTAATTGGAGTTGATCTTGAAGGCTTTCAAGTGTAGCGCCAAGTTTAAGACCATTAATACTTTTCACCTTGTCTATTGACTCTTGAGCAAAAAGCACTGGACTAAAAAGCAATAAAAAACAGCAAAGGATGATTTTTGAAAAATTCATTTATTAAATATTTATGGTTTTAGCTTTGTATAAAAATCAATCCTTCGAACTTTTATTTGATCCTGTTATTTTCTTTAACCCAGTATTTCAATAGCGTTTCCTGAATTTTCTTAGCCAGCCCTGATTTTTTGCAAAGGAAGTTTTCCCATCAGCCAATAGCTTGTCTATTGTCCTTTAGGGCTCATTTAGTTCGAATTTCATCAAGACTGGTGGCTCCTAATAACGGCATCATATGGCATTAAGAATAAAGTAAAAAAATTCTCTTGTTTGCCATTGTTAAATTAAGTGTTTCGGAGAAATATTCAACCGAAATCTACTTAATTTTTTTAAAACATAGGTCTAATCGCAATTGACAAGTCTTATTATTACCTAATGCATTTTACTTTTTGCGCTTATTGTTGGCGAGGCACGGGCACTGGTGGAATTGCAGCAGCATAGGATTGCAACCAATTCCAGATTTCTAATATTGATCGAAAAGGCATACGGTCCAATCAAAACGGGTTTGTATTGTTTATCTTATTAGATGGAGGCTTATTCTATTTATTGCTTACCTGAATAGGCTGGATGTTGGGCTAAAAAAGTGGTAAAGAACAATCCTATTCAAAAGTTTAGGAGGATGCTCTCCAAAAGAAACAAAAGCCCAATATTGCACAGAATACATAATTGTAAATGGAGAGGCTACAAGAATAGAAAACGAATGACCTTACCCTTAGAGATCTGAAATGGGAGTTGCATAATTCCCGGTGTTGTGTGTAAATTGAATAAAAATCTCTCACTGTTGATAATTATTCGAAAATGGATATGAAAGAATTATTATTAAAATATGGAATAGACTACACTGATGATGCGGTTTATGAATATGCCTCACATGCTTTGGACTGGTGGGATAGTGAAAATGAAACCTCTTTTGAAATTGAACTTCATCAAATTGAAGATGGACTAATTTCCATTAGTATAATATTCTGTCCAGATGTTGAAAGAATAGTAGAGAGAAAAAAGGTTTTTTCATCATCATTTAATAGGGAGGGGATTAAAAAAAATGCTTTGGTAGAAAAGGTAGTTTTTGAAAATATTGATTGCAAATTTGCATTACCTTTTTCTGATGAACAAAACGCCTATATTACAAACAAATCCTCTGAATCCGAATTAGTTTTAAATCGTCTTTTGAACCTAATTGTACAAAAAGAACCAACATTTAAGATTGATTTAAATGAATCAAATCATGAAGAAATTTCATTCGAAGTTGGGGATACTCTTGAACATTTTATTGCAATGATGGATATAAATTCAGCAGACTTTACGAAAGAGAATATAATTGATTCCCTTGAAGTGGCAATAAATTTTGAAGGCGATAAATATTTGGATGAATTAAAAAATGATATAACTAGCGGGAAAGAATTTGACTATGAAGAAGAATATGGCGTGAATAATGAAAAATTAAATCTAATTAAAGAAACAATAACAAACTACACACAATCCTTTCGTTCATGAAAGGGGAGTTTTTTGTCCGTTTTAAATCCCCAACCAGTATCTTTTGTCTCAAATCTAATCTTACCCTTAGATTATAATATAATACATAAAACTTGGCCAAACCAATGACGCGCCAAAGTTATGGGCTATTTTTTCACATGCATCAGAATTGGCTATCTGAGAAGTTCCAAAGAAATACGGCAAAATAGGACCTGACTGACTGAGATTTTTTTATTCCGATCCTCCTTGTGCTTAGTGAAAAACTCCCCCGCGCATCATTCATTTAGCCCTCCAGCGCCCTCGGTAAGCAGATTATGAAACGTTTTAATCTATTATCAGAACCCACAGAGATGCTTTATAACCAAGGGAAATCTGCCATGACAGACTACCATATCATAGCCGGTATAGCCAATATCCAAGTAGACAAAGCTCGTGAGATCCTTTCTCTGGCAAACAATAGACTATCGGAATTGGCCAAGTGGGACATGGAAAGATGGCTGGTAATAGAAGGGATAGGATATGCCCGCTATGGTAACTTCATTTGAATTGGGTAGAAGAAGGATGTTTGAACAACCGGATAAAAAAATCAAAATCAACTGTTCCCAGGATTTGCATGAAACCTTTCCTTTTTTCTGGTTTGTGCGGGTGCTTTCTAGTTTAAAATTTTAACTCTGTTTTTCAGTACTGGAAATTTACGATATTGGGTGCCTCAATAAATTTTTAACCTATGTTTGTGAGGCGAAAAAGAAATACAAGTGGTAGTTTTAGTGTACAAATTATTCAAAAACTAGGTAGGATCAACAAAGGTGTTAATACTATGGGTTGTTCTTCGGATGAAAGAGAGTTGGATACTATGGAACGAGAAGCCAGATCAGAAATTGATCGGCTTAGAGGGCAGGTAACCATTTTTTACCAGAGCAAAGAACATTAGCCTCGCCCCAAGGCTCCCACAATTTTCAACATTCTTAAAGAATTGGTCATCCCTTATAAGATCCTTGGACAGGTCAATCTGGAATTTAAGTTGGAAACTTTAATTATCTGGCAGGATTTTAAAATAAAGAAACTTTCATTTTCAGCAAATAAGGCTTTAGAACTAATAATAAAGATTTATCAGATAAGAGTGTATTGCCAGAGTCTAAAACCTACACCACAATACTTTTAAAACAAACAGGTGAACACCAAAAATTTATCACAGCTATCATGAAAACTTAGCTAGGTGTCCCATCGCGTATTACAGAAAAAAAGTAACTACAGAGACTTTAGGTAGTTATGGTTTTGTTTAGCAGAGAAGGAGAGGACCGAGCGTTAAAAAACAGTCCAGTGGACTGTTTTAGCGAGGGGCCGGCTTGTAGGGTGGCTCCCGACGACTCAAAAAAAATAGCCAGGCAATTTGCCTAGCTATTTTGTGCAGAGGAGGAGGGATTCGAACCCCCGGTACCTCGCGGTACAACGGTTTTCAAGACCGCCGCATTCGACCACTCTGCCACTCCTCTAGTTGGGTCTGATGCTTTAATAAAACTTGTTAATTCATTGAATTTAATACAAGCCTTTTATTCTTTAATTTTTGATTACATCTCTTTTGATGTGAATCGGAAGGCAAAGGTAGTCCTAATTCTAATTAATGCAAATGCTGGAGGGGTAAAATTTTTGCGAAAAATGCTAATTTTTTGAAAGTGAAGGACTTGTTTTTTTATGCGACTTTTTATCTGCCGCTTTTTGTAGGCTAACATTGATTTCAAATCCAACCAAAACCAATATAGATGTGATCCAAAGCCATAACATCAAGGCCAACATGGTACCTATGGAACCATACAATTTATTGTAGCTGGCAAAATTGGTCAGGTAATAAGAAAATAGGAAAAAACCCAAGGTGATTAGTAAACCTGAAACCACAGAGCCGGTAGAGAAAAACTTCCACTTTTTACTTACCGCCGGAGCAAACCTGAATATATAAGCATTGGTTATGATAAATAGGATCAGTAAAACGAAAAACCTGAAAAAAGCCAGCAAATAATAATATATATTATTGGAGACAAATTCAAACTCTGAAATTTTATACAACAATTCACTACCCAAAATCATGACAAGAACCGCTCCACAAACACTGAGGATTAAAACCAACACTATGCTTACCGAAATCAACCGGGTTTGAAAGAATCCCCTATATTCACGGGTTCGGTACACTGCATTGAAGGCATTCATCATGGATATTACCCCATTCGTGGACAAGTAAAGTGCAAAGAAGAAACCCAGAGAAAGCATGCCTTGTCTTGGTTTGCTTATAATGTCCATGATAGTTGGGGCAGCCTCGTTGTAAATGCTTTCCGGCAATACCTCACTTACAAAAACAAGTATGTTGGCTGTTGTGACATCATGCAAAAAGAACTGAATAAATGGAATCATATTCAGTAGGAAAATAAGCATGGGGAAGAGTGCCACAGTAAAGCTAAAAGCCATGGCGCTTGCTCTTTCAAACACATCATCCTTTTGAAGATGATGTAGGAAAATTTTTCCTACATCATAAAGATTTTGATCAGGATTGCCAAAATGAATAGGCTTAAGGAGTAGTGCCTTGTTGCTTAGCTTCTCTAAAAGAATGTTAATCCTATCTTTCACACTTCTGTCTTGAAATAGGGTTGTAATAGCTCCATAAACCTTGCAGGTGGCCGGCATGGTCTGTGAGAAGTTGTTTTTAGGAAAGTGAGTAAAGTCTCTCCCTCATGGATCAAGACCTTGCTTTCATTAAATATTTCATAATGGAAGCGGATACGAACGCCTGGCATTTCCCTAATACTGGTTTTTATGGTCAAATTTTCATCGTACCTCCCCGGTAATAGGTAACGGCTATGGTTTTCTAATACAGGCATCATTACACCACTTTCTTCCATTTCCCGGTAGGAATAGCCAACGCTCCTAAGGGCTTCGACCCTCCCTACTTCATAATAGGTCGCATAGTTGCCATAATAAACATAACCCATTTGGTCTGTTTCGGCATACCTTACTCTGATCTGGTGTTCTTTTGTAAACATTTATTTGAAAATTTTTGCTGCGTTTAATGCATTTTGATAACGTCTGGCATTGACCATATGATCCCTCAGATTGGTGGCGAAGGAATGGTAGCCAGAAAAATCCTCCTTAGCGCAGAAGTACAAATAGTTGTGGGTTTGGTAGTTCAGCACAGCATTTAGTGAACTTATTTCCGGTAACACTATAGGTCCCGGAGGCAAACCTGCGTATTTGTAGGTATTGTAGGGGCTTTCTACTTCTTTGTGTACGTTAAGTACCCGCTTGATGGTAAAGTCCTTTAAGGCGAACAGCAAGGTGGGGTCAGCCTGCAAGGGGATACCTCTCTTTAACCTATTGATGTACACACCGGCAACTACCGGTCGCTCGTTTGCCTTATTGGTTTCCGATTGAACGATGGAGGCCAATGTCGCTACCTCTAGGGGACTCATGTTTATCTCTTTTGCCTTGGCCAGTCTTTCATCTGTCCAATACCTTTTGTATTCCTTGTACATTCTTTCGAACAGTTCCTGAGGGCTGACATTCCAATAAACCTCATAGGTATTGGGAAGGAACATGGCCATGATGGTCTGCTTGTCAAAGCCGTATTTCTCTATTAGACTTTCGTCCTCAATTAATGAGAGAAAAGCTTCCTTGTCCATTTCCAGATTACTGGTGATTTTCTCTGCCAATTCATCTTTTAACCGGATATTATTGAAAGTTATGTTAACAGGGGTTTGTCTTCCTGAGCGCAGAAGGCTTACAAGTTGCCTGTTTGTGAGTTTAGGTTCAATGATATAACGGCCGGGCTTGACTCCTCCTTCAGAGTAGTTCATTACTTTGGCTACAAAACTGAAGGTAACCACCTCGTTTACGATGTCTTTGTCCAGCAAATTGTCCCTAACATGAGAGAAGGTACTGCCTTTTGGAATTTCCAATACTGCAGGCTCATCACTGTATATCAGGATATTGGGGGAAAAGAATGCCTGATAAAAATAAAAACTAAGGGAAGTTAGCAGTACCGAAAAAGCTACTAACCCTACCAAAATGTACTTCTTTTTTTTGTCTGTAAGCATTGTAAATATTGACTATCCGGCCAATTGAGGCCTTAAAATGAACTCGCTTGAGGTTTATTTAATGATGCAAATATACTATTAAATCAGCCACTTGCTTTTTATGGAAAATAAAATACCTCTAAAAATGATACTTGGCTTTTAATTTGCGGTATAATTATCTTAATTTAACCGTAATTATAAACAGTGTATTGGCCTGTTCAAAGCTGAAATAAAGTAAATTATGGCGGCTGTATTCATAAAGTTGTATCCTGAAAATCCTGACCCACGAAAAATTAGTCAGATTATAGATGTCCTTGGGAGAGGGGGAGTAATCATATATCCTACAGACACAGTGTACGGTATGGGTTGTGATATATTCAATCAAAAAGCAATAGAAAGAATTGGTCTGATAAAAGGAGTGAAACCTAAAAAGGAGCATTTCTCGTTTATATGTTATGACCTAAGTAATATTTCTGAATATACCAGAACACTGAGTACTCCGGTATTTAAATTAATGAAAAAGGCACTTCCGGGACCCTATACTTTTATTTTGGCAGCAAACAATAAGGTGCCAAAATTGCTTAATAGTAAGAAAAAAACAGTAGGAATAAGAGTGCCTGATCACAGTATTCCCCGATTGCTAGTAAAGGAACTTGGTCAGCCTATACTAACCACCTCAATCCGGGATGAGGATGATGTAATAGAATACAGTACAGATCCTGAGCTGATTTATGAAAAATACAAAGACCTCGTAGATGTAGTCATTGACGGGGGATATGGCAATAATGTAGCCTCGACAGTTGTTGATTGTTCAGGTGATCAAATTGAAGTAGTAAGGGAAGGCCTGGGAGATATTTCTGAAATAATCTGATAATTTCTCTATTTCCTTTGCCTCTGGCATTTCTTGGGACTAACTTTCGGGAAACAGAGAAAGATGACCAGTGAAAGTAAGGTAATGACAACTGATTTGCTCTATTTGCCACCTTTGGCCTATTTTGTAGCAATTAGTGGTGCTGATAAAGTACATGTGCATGCAGATGCAAAACTTAGTAGGCAGTCTTACGTGAATAAGGCAGAGATTCTGCTTACAAATAAAAGGGAAACCTTAATAGTTCCAGTACATGGATTAAGGAAAAAGCTTGCATTAAAAGACGTTAAAATAGATTATCATCAAAAATGGTTGAACGTTCACCTGAGAGGGATAAAAAGTGCCTATGGGAAATCCCCATTTTTTGAGTATTTTTATGACGATTTAGAGCAAATTTATTTGCGCAAGCCAAATTTTTTGATAGATTTAAATTTAGATTTACTGACACTTTGTCTTAAATTTTTACGATGGAATGTCAGTTTGGTAGTAAAGGAAAAGGAAGAGGAAGGTGACCAAAAAAATGACTTAAGAGGGGTTATTCATCCTAAGTCGTTGACAAGCAGTGATTTGGTGTATAAGCCTTATCCTTACATGCAAATTTTTGGCCCAAACTTTGTTTCTAACCTGTCTATTGTGGATTTGTTGTTTTGTGAGGGGCCGGCAGCTAACGAAGTTTTGAACCTTTCCCGAAAGTAATTGAACAATAAGTGAAAAAGTTGTGTTTAAAAACAAATTCATTTGTATTAAATTGAGAATTGAAATATTACCATAAGAAAGGATATATATAATGGAAGCAAAATTTTCAAACAGAGTAAAAGAGGTGATCTCTCTTAGCCGCGAAGAAGCTTTGCGCTTGGGTCATGATTACATCGGTACAGAGCACCTCTTGTTAGGAATGATCCGTGAAGGTGAAGGTGTAGCTGTTTCCATTCTAAAGAAGTTGGGTGTTCCGTTGGATGAGTTGAGAAACGCCGTGGAGCGAGCAGTAAAGGGTACAGCCAATCACAATGTGAAAAACCTGGCCAATATACCCTTAACTAGACAGTCAGAAAAAGTGTTGAAAATCACTTATCTGGAAGCAAAAATTTTCAAAAGCCAACTAATAGGTACTGAGCATTTGTTGCTGTCAATACTAAGGGATGAGGACAATATCGCAACTCAGATTCTCCAAAAATTTGACGCTACTTACGATACTGTAAAAGAAATGTTGGAATTTCAAACGGACCAAACGCCTAGATCAGGTACAGAGGCTGATGATCCTGATGAAGAAGGATCCAAATTATTTGGGGCTTCAGGTGGCTCTTCAGGCAGTGCAAAAGGGACTACAGAAAAATCCAGAACTCCTGTTTTGGATAATTTCGGCAGAGACCTTACACGTATGGCCGAAGAAGATAAACTTGACCCAATCATTGGAAGAGAGAAGGAGATAGAAAGGGTGGCTCAAATACTTTCCAGGAGAAAGAAAAATAATCCCATATTAATAGGAGAACCTGGGGTAGGTAAAACTGCCATTGCAGAAGGTTTAGCTCTTAGGATTATACAGAAGAAAGTTTCTCGTGTACTGTTCAATAAAAGAGTAGTGACCCTTGATCTTGCCTCTTTAGTGGCAGGTACAAAATACAGAGGTCAATTTGAAGAAAGAATGAAAGCCGTAATGAACGAGCTTGAAAAATCTCCAAATGTCATTTTGTTTATAGATGAGCTACATACTATCGTAGGAGCTGGTGGAGCAAGTGGTTCCCTAGACGCATCCAATATGTTCAAACCTGCATTGGCAAGGGGAGAAATTCAATGTATAGGAGCGACGACTTTGGACGAATACAGACAGTATATTGAAAAAGATGGGGCTTTGGCCAGAAGATTTCAGATGGTGATGGTAGATGCTACCTCGCCTGAAGAAACCATTCAAATCTTAGAAAATATCAAGGATAAATACGAAGATCATCACAATGTAATTTATACGCCGGAGGCCATTAATGCATGTGTTAATCTTTCAGATAGATATATTTCTGATCGTTTTCTTCCGGATAAGGCAATCGATATTTTAGATGAAGCAGGTGCAAGGGTGCATATCAAAAACATTCACGTTCCTGAAAATATTCTAAAACTCGAAGACGAGGTAGAAAAGATAAAAGTCGAGAAAAACCGAGTAGTTAAAAGCCAAAAATACGAAGAGGCTGCTCAACTTAGAGACAAAGAGAAAAAGCTTCTTGAACAATTGGAAAACGCCAAGGCCAAGTGGGAAGAAGAAAGTAAAACCAAACGTTATGCTGTTGAAGAAGACAATGTAGCTGAGGTGATTGCAATGATGACAGGTATACCTGCCAGAAGAATAGCTCAGAATGAAGGGGCCAAGTTGCTCAACATGGGCGAGGAACTGAAAGGTAAAGTGGTAGGTCAGGATGAAGCCATTAAAAAGTTAACCAAGGCCATACAACGTACTAGGGTAGGATTGAAAGATCCTAAGAAGCCTATTGGTTCTTTTGTCTTCCTTGGACCTACGGGGGTAGGGAAAACAGAATTAGCTAAAATGTTGGCTACTTACTTGTTTGACAAGGACGATTCTCTAGTGAGAATTGACATGTCTGAATACATGGAGAAATTCAGTGTTTCTCGTTTGGTAGGAGCGCCTCCAGGCTATGTGGGCTACGAAGAAGGTGGTCAATTGACTGAAAAAGTCAGAAGAAAACCTTATTCTGTAGTCTTATTAGATGAGATAGAAAAAGCGCATCCTGATGTATTCAATATCCTTTTGCAGGTGCTTGACGATGGTGTGTTAACCGATGGGCTTGGTAGAAGAGTCGATTTCAGAAATACCATTATCATCATGACATCCAATATTGGTGTACGGGATCTTAAAGACTTCGGCGCAGGTATAGGTTTTGCATCCAAGGCCAAGGAAGAGAATATGGATGAGGTGATGAAGTCTACTATTCAGAATGCCCTTAAAAAAGCATTTAGCCCTGAGTTTTTGAACAGGTTGGATGATGTGGTCATCTTTAATTCGTTGAACAAGGAGCATATCCATAAAATTATAGATATCAGTTTAACGAAGTTGTTTGCCAGAATTACTGATTTGGGTTATACCATTGAACTTTCTGAGAAAGCAAAAGATTTCCTCTCCGAGAAGGGCTATGACAAGCAATACGGTGCAAGGCCATTGAACAGAGCGATTCAAAAGTACCTTGAAGATGCTTTGGCTGAGGAAATCCTGAAAGGAGAATTGTCTGAAGGGGATGTTATCCTTGCAGATTATTCCGGTGAAGGTGAGGAGCTGGAGATTAAAGTGAACAAAAAAGAAAAAGCTGACTAAAACCAGTTTTGAATTAAAATAGTAAAAGGACAGTGTTTATCACTGTCCTTTTTTATGGTTAGACCTTTTTAGGTACAGAGCCTGTAGTTGCCTGAACATGAACTTTTTTGAGCTGCAAAGAGTTAATATTTATTGCTATCCGTAACCATTCGATGCCAATAGTTGATTAGTCGGATAGAGTGAGTTGTCTTGTTTAGTTTATGTCATATGCTTAATAATACGCTAAAATGAGTTTTTTTATTGAAATGCTATTAAAGCTATTTTTTATACTTTCCATCATACCATTTTTGCTTTCTGAAAAACTTCAGAAGAAATATGATATGAAGATCAATCCACAGATAGCCTACACCTATTTTACTGGGCCTAAAAAAATAGCACTGATTGGCGAGGAGTTTATTGAAGAAACCAGCGGAATGGCTGTTTCCAGAAAAAATCCATCATGGATTTACGTTCACAATGATAGTGGTGGTGAGCCTGAGGTTTATATTTTGGATACTTTAGGTACTTTTATTGGAACCTTAAGGTTGGAAGGGGTGGAGAATCGCGACTGGGAAGATTTGGCTTTCGGACCAGGGCCAGAAGAGGAGAAATCCTATTTGTATATTGGAGATATTGGTGACAATTTCGGAAAATTTGAGGAGTTGATCATATACAGGATTCCTGAGCCGGAGAGCTTGGAAAAAGAGATGACTGTTTCGCCAGAAATCATTAAGCTGACTTTCCCTGATGGGCCAAAAGATACTGAGACTTTACTGGTAGATCCCATCAGCGGAGATCTATTTATTCTAACTAAAAGAGAAGCAAAAAACACACTTTATAAGGCTTCAGGGGATTTGCTGAAGGATGGGCATACTGTTGAATTAGAAAAAGTAATGCAATTGCCTATTACGCTTTCGGTAGGTGGGGATGTTTCTGCCGATGGTTCACAGGTGCTTATAAAAAATTATTGGGTAGTTTATTACTGGGAGAGAACAGAAGGTGAAACATTGGAACAAACATTGTCGGGGAAGGCCACTTTACTTCCTTATGAGCCTGAACCACAAGGTGAGGCCATAGCCTTTTCACCAGAAGGAAATACTTATTTTACATTAAGCGAGAAAAAATTAAGGGTAAATCCAGTCTTGTATAGGTATGACAGGGCAGTAGTTGATAAATAAGTGTCTATTATCTGTTTATCAGTCAATTGTGTTTTTACTAAATAGGAGGAATTATGCCTTGCAATCTACGATTAACCCCTTTTTCATTTTAGCTGGATAAGCATGATTGTGGTCTTTTTTTTAACCTTTACCTGCTTAGATCAGGTTTTCTCCTTGTTTTTGCATAATTTCACTATTAAAGCCATCTAATCATGAAATACACGAGAAGAGATTTTGTAAAAACCAATGCCCTTGTTGGTACAGGAGCATTGATGGGGTTTAACTTCATCCAATCGGAGGTAAAACCTGCGCTTATAGGAGGTAAACCTGTAAGAACTGCTTCATGGCCGTCTTGGCCTAGGTGGAATCCTGACACAGATGAGTCTAGAGTTCTGGAAGTGTTGAGGAGTGGGGTTTGGTCCAGATCCGGAGTAGTAAAAGAGTTTGAGGATAAATGGGCAAATACCATAGGATCTAAAAGGTGTCTAACTGTCGTTAACGGTACCAATGCGCTAATAGCCGCATTAGTGCAGGCAGACATAGGTGGAGGAGATGAAGTTTTGGTTTCTTCTTATACTTTTATCGCCAGCGTTGCAGCCATTTTGCAGACGGGCGCTATGCCAGTATTTGTAGATTCTGACCCTGAAACATTTCAAATCAACCCAGTTGAAATAAGGAAAAAAATTACCAGTAGAACCAAAGCCATTTTACCAGTACATATTTTAGGTTTACCTGCAGATATGGACAGTATTATGGCTATAGCCAAAGAAAATGACCTCGTGGTTATTGAAGATGCTTGTCAGGGTTGGTTGGCAGAAATAAACCACAAGAAAGTAGGTACATTTGGACTCGCTGGATGTTTTAGTTTTCAAAACTCCAAGAATTTACCTATGGGTGAGGGTGGAGCCATTGTAAGTGATGATGATGATTTTATGGACAGGTGTTTTTCCTACCATAATTATGGTTATGCTTATGGCTCTTTGGTAGGAGCCGTCAATCAAGGTGCAGTTATAGCGGGGACAAAGATTCGGCTTACCGAATACCAGGCAGCCATCGGCTTAAGTCAATTGCAAAGGCTGGATAGTGAAACCCAATTGAGGGAAACAAATGCATCTTACCTTAAGCAGAAATTAGAAGGAGTTCCAGGGCTCAGTACTTATGTACTGTATTCCAATGTGACTCGTGCAGTCTTTCACCTTTTCCCTTTTAGATTTCATAGTGAAGGCTTTAAAGGGCTTTCGAGAGATGTTTTCCTAAAGGCCTTAAGAGCTGAAGGAATTCCTTGCTCAAGTGGTTACATTCCGCTAAATGATAAATTGTATTTAAAGGATGCATTTACTTCAAAAAATTACCGAAGAATGTACCATGCAAATGAATTGGATTTCGACAATTACGTAGCCAATAACCAATGCCCAATAACCGATAAATTGTGCAATGAGGAGGCTGTTTGGCTTTCGCAGAGTATGTTATTAGGCAGCCAGTCAGACATGGATGACATAGCCAATGCCATTATGAAAATCCATGAGAATGCTGAGGAGTTACTTAACTATAAAGGATAAATTATTACCATAAATAAAACCAACTATACCATTGGAATCAAATACTAAAAACAAGGGGCTATTGGCCCAACCTTATTATTCAGGTTTTGAAATAGCCCATGATACCTACCAAGCATTAAGCAGTGCCTCTGATGGGAAAATTTATTATGTTTTGTCTTCTGAGTCGCTTACAAAAGCGGGTCAACTTTATAGTCTTGATCCGGAGACTGATAAGATTGAATGGTTAGCAGACCTATCTGAGGCTTGTGGTGAAATAGATAGCAATACTATTCCGCAAGGAAAAAGCCATGTTCCCTTTTTTGAAAAAAATGGCAAATTGTATTTCGGTACTCATATCGGTGTGTATGAAATGATCGATGACATGGAGAGACTTCCTGTCAACCCTATGGAGGGTGTAGAGAATTACCTTGGAGGTCATTTTTTAAGCTGGGATATGGAGAATAAGGTGATGGAAGATCTTGCTATCGTACCTGATGGTGAAGGAGTGCTTACCATGACCATGGATGCCGAAAGGAATCAAATTTATGCCCTCACTTGGCCAAGCGGGAATTTCTTGCATCTGGATTTGGATACCAGTGAGTTGAAAAACTTTGGGCCAATCTCTGAAAAAGGTGAAGCAGGTGTAGTTGGTGAAGACTATAGGGTCTTGTGCAGGTCTATATTGGTTAGCCCTGAAAATGGCAATGTCTATTATACGACTTCTGATGGGAATATCTTTTGCTACAGTCCAAATAGCGTGGATGGACCTGCTAAATTAGAAGATGTTAATATGAGAAGGGATTTTTTCGGAAGCTATGACCCAAAAGTACCTGGCAATATGGGGTATAACTGGAGAAGAATATTCTGGCATGATGAAGACAATGTCGCTTATGGTATTCATGGAAACTCCAATTACCTTTTTAAATTCGATCCCAAAAATTCAAAAATTGAACTAATAGAAAGGTTGTCCTCCCTTCCATCCATGCGAATGGGCATGTATGACCAATTCAGTTATGGCTATTTAGGTTTTGATTTAGGACCAGATAAAGAGACCTTGTTTTATCTTACCGGAGGTCCTTTGACTGATAGGCCACCAAATGATGGAACCAAGCAGATAGCCAAAGGAGCGGCCAAAAATCTGGAGAACTTGCATTTGGTAACTTATCACCTGCCTACCAATACTTATACCGACCATGGTCCGGCATTTTATGAGGATGGTAGCATTCCTACCTATGTGAATGCCATTGCCATAGACAAAGATGCAAATGTCTTTACCATGGCAAGGATGCAAAAACCTTGGGGAGAAATTCAGGATTTGGTGAAAATTCACTATCCTAAAAAATAAATTCTAATTAGGCAATAGCACTTCTATTTCACTTGGAAACAAGATGAGTGGAGAATCAGTAAAGCGCAATTGCATTATCCGGGTAATAAAAAAGGGGGCCAAACTTAGCCCCCTTTTTTATTTATTTGGATGTTGAACTCATTTGAAGTTTTAAAATACCTCCTTTGGTTAAATCTCCATGGCGAATACCAATGTCCTTGATTGGTTTGCCATTAAAGGTCTTTTTGGAGATGAAATAATTTTTCGGACCGTTGTTTTCGGCCAGAATTGTAATGGATTTACCTGAGTAATATTTGGGGTTAAGGTGGAGAACTGCCTTGTTGAAAATTGGGCTTCCCAATTCATAAATAGGATTTTCTTCTGTCCCGGCATTCATCTGGAACAATCCTAGTTTCATCAAAACTGAGAGTGAACCCATTAGTCCCTGATCTTCATCTCCATTAAAGCCACTTTCAGGAGATAATCCTGAAAAGGCTTTGTCCAAAACTTTTCTTGACCAATATTGGGTCAGGTCAGGCCGATCCAAGTAATTGAAAATGTAGGCCGTTTGCATGGAAGGTTGATTGCCGTAATTAATAGGAATCCTCCTGTACTCTGGATGTGTTTCAAGTGAATGAGAGGTGCCAGAAGTAAAACCTAGTTTCTCGGCTTCTTCAAATTGTTCATTCAGTCGAACTGCAGCTTTTTCTTTTCCGCCCATAAGCGTGGCCAAGCCTGCAATATCGTGAGGTACAAACCAGGTAAACTGAGCACCATTTGCTTCCACATAGCCTTTTGCATAGTTATATGGGTCAAATGGACTAAACCAGTTTCCATCCACGTCCTTAGGTCTAATCCAGCCCGTTTGTTCATCATAGAGGTTTTTGTAATTGGCAGAACGTGCCAAAAAGTTTTCTGCATCCTCTTTTTTGCCCAAGGCAAGCGCCAACTGTGCCAAGGTCCAGTCTTGATAACTGTACTCTAAAGTTTGACCTGCGCCTTGTTCATGACCTCCAAAGCGACCTCTTGGATTGGGGTAGGGCACATATCCTTTGCTGATATAGTCTTCTACATTGCCTCCCTTATCCGTTTTGTGCTCATAGCCAGACCTGCTCATCATGCCTCCTGATAGGTGGTTTTTACGAAGGCCTTCATAGGCCAAATCCACATCAAAACCCCGTATTCCTTTTTGATACAATCCAACAAAAAACGGTGTGCTTGAGGCACCAGTCATTACATAGGTATAATTACCCCCTGAAGGACCACGTGGGATCAATCCACCATCTTTGTAATATTGAAGGAAGCTATTGGCAAACTCTTCTGCTATCTCAGGGTATACCAAGCCCCATAAGACACTAATGGTCCACTGTGCCCCCCAAAAAGAATCTGAGTTAAAATGTCTGAACAAGGGTTTTCCTTGGTCATTTACAGGTAATTGTCCAATTCTGAAGGTGTCTCCAGTATTGTCTGGATAGGCGCCATTGACATCATTTATTGTCCTTCTTCCTTGCAGTGCTTTCCATAAATCAGTATAAAAACGCCTTTGTTGGGTCTCCGTATTGCCTTCTATCTCTATTCTGCCTAAGAGTTCATTCCAAGTGTCCTGAGTCTCTTTTACAACTTTGTCAAAATTCCAGTGAGGAAGTTCTTCGGCCATATTGAGGGCCGCATTTTTAGCGCTCGTATAGGATAGTGCCACCTTCATTTGTAAAGGTTGGCCTTTGCTTTCACCAAAAGTCACTATTTTATGAGGCGATTGATTGTTGTCAACCCAGTTTTCAATTGGCTGATCAAACTCTACCTGAAAATAAACGGTCAAAGTATTGGGTCTCCTTGAAGTAGGAGAATTGGTAACTTGTCCTTCCAAAATATAGGGAGAAAGCTGCTTCAGGCTGCCATCTATCATTTTACTAGGTCCTAGAACCCCGCCAAGATGAAAAAGGACTGCCTGATTGCTGCCTTTTGAGAAATTGTATTTGTGAAGACCTACCCTGTGCGTGGCAGTTAATTCTGCGGTAATGTCATAGCGATTTAAATAAACCTTATGATAACCGGGTTTAATTAATTCTTTGTCTCTGTCATAAGCAGAGTAATAATCCTCCAATAACTCCTCTGGAGCTTTGGAGAAACTCACCGGCATTACAGATACACCAGACATTTGCCAGGCATGGATATGGCTGAACCCTTTTACGGTGTCCTCATTGTAACGATAGCCACTGCCCCACGCGCCATCTATTGTATGGTCAGGGCTTAAATTGACCATCCCAAAGGGACGGGTGGCAGCACTAAAGTAAAACCACCTTGAATTTGCAGCATCCAAAAGTGGGTAAACTTGATCAACGGGTTTTGGGTCCTTTTTTGCCTGAAATGCCATCGATGGGAGCACCAATAGCAAAGCAAATAGTCTGAAGATATTTTTTATCATAAGGTTATTTTTTTATTTTTTGGAGAGTGCCAGCTGCCAGTTCCAACTGTCTCTTAAGGCTTCCTCTAAGTTGAATCGTGCCTTCCAATTTAATTCTTGGTTTATTTTTGAGGTGTCAGCCCAAACTTTTACCACATCACCAGGCCTTCTTGGACCAACTTTATAATTAAGAGGTTTCCCACTTACTTTTTCAAAAGCTTTAATCACATCCATTACCGTGTTGCCATTGCCGGTGCCCACATTGAAAATGTCATAAAATGGAGCAGTTTTTCCTTTAAGGTGTGAAATTGCTTTTACATGGGCTTCAGCTAAATCCATCACATGGATGTAATCTCGAACACAAGTACCATCAGGGGTGTCATAATCATCACCAAATACTGTCAATTCTTTTCTTATTCCCACACCTGTTTGTGTAACAAAAGGGACAAGGTTGGAAGGAACACCTAAGGGTAATTCTCCGATCTCTGAGGAAGTGTGCGCTCCAATAGGATTGAAATAACGAAGTGCAATAGCCGATAAAGCAACTTTACTGTTGACCTGATCTACCAATATGTCTTCGCAGATCTTTTTGGTGTTACCATAAGGACTCTCTGCCTTTTTTCTTGGTGTAGATTCCTTTACAGGTAATTTGTCAGGCTGTCCATATACAGTACATGAGGAAGAAAAAACAAGGTTCTCCACATTATGCTTGTCCATGGTTGCCAAAAGTACCAATAAGGAACTTATATTGTTATTGTAATATTTTAATGGAAGCATTGAGCTTTCACCTACAGCTTTGAAAGCGGCAAAATGAATGACCCCAGAAAGTTTGTTTTCTGTGAAAATCCGATCCATTAAATCAGCATCATTACAGTCACCTTCGTAACAAGGGATCTCTTGGCCTGTAATTTTTTTCAGACCTAGTAAAGCACTTTTTTCGGAGTTTGAAAAATCATCAATGATGATGGGCTGGTAGCCGGCTTCCAAAAGTGCCACCGCCGTATGGGAACCGATATATCCGGCCCCACCAGTTATTAAAATTTTTTCCATTGTCAAATATAAAATTTTATCCTATTCTTAGAAAGAAATAAATCTTAATATATTGTGAATGTCCTATCTACTTAGAGATTCAAATTATTATTATGAATTTGAATTCAATTTCACCTTGTAGTTATTGTCAGATAAAAGCCCCTAAAGTTCTATAAATTAGAGTATAGTTAGCGATAAATCATCTCAGATTTTGCTAATTTGCTATATCATTTCAATAGGATTGGTGTTTGTTTTGGGGTTACCAATAAGATTCTCTACCTTTGCCCCCTGAAAGGAGGTGTATTATATGATCGTAGTTAACGTAAAAGAGAACGAATCTATCGAGAAAGCGCTAAAGCGTTTCAAGAAGAAGTTTGATAAAACAGGAGTCATCCGTGAATTGAGAAGCAGACAGGCTTTTGAAAAACCTTCTATCACAAGAAGAACAGAAGTAATTAAAGCAGCTTACAAGCAGCGCATGCAAGAAGAAGAAGGTAAATAAGAAAATCTTTCTTTTTCGAAAAATATTAAGCATATTGATGTTCTAAAACATCGATATGCTTTTTTCATTTATTAGCTACCTGGAACACGAGAAAAGGGTAAGTCCTCACACGGTCTTGGCTTATAGAAAGGACCTGGAACAGTTTTTCCTTTTTATAAATACAGCTTTTGGCTTGGAAAATGCGGAGGATGCTGGTCATGCCGAGATCAGGGCATGGATGGTGGATTTAATTGAAGAGGGGCTAGAAGTCGCCACTGTAAATAGAAAAATGGCCACTTTACGGTCTTTCTATAAATTTTTATTGCGCTCCGAAATCATCAACCAAGACCCAACTTTTAAAATAAGGTCATTAAAAAAGGGCAGAAACCTTCCTGCCTTTATCCAGGAAAAAGAAATTTATCGCCTTCTTGAACAAGCAAATTTTGACAATGATTTTGAGGGACAACGGGACCGAATGGTCATGCAAACCCTTTACCTCACAGGTATTAGATTGTCAGAATTGATAGGATTGAGATGGTCTGCTTTGGACCTTAGTCAGTTACAGGTAAAAGTGCTTGGCAAAGGCAAAAAATACCGAATTATCCCTATTTCTAGTGAACTTAGAATAGCTATCCTTAGCTATAAAAAAGTTTTTGAAGAATGTTTTTCTATTCAAAACGAAAATGATTTTTTTATCGTTAGATTAAATAGAGAGCAAGCTTATCCAATGATGATTTATAGAATCGTCAAGAAATGTTTAAATCTTTTTGTCCGAAATACCAAGAGTAGTCCTCACCTTATGAGACACACCTTTGCAACTCACCTACTTAATAAAGGAGCAGATCTAAATGCTGTTAAAGACCTTCTGGGACATGCTAGTTTAGCAGCCACCCAGGTATATACTCATAATTCTATTGAGAAACTTAAGGCTGTGTATGAACAGGCACATCCAAAAGCTTAAAATTAAGTTTAACTTTTAAACGTTTATTATTATGAAATTACAAATGCATTCAATTCATTTCGTCGCTGATCAGAAGTTGACCAATTTTATTCAGAAAAAAGCAGATAAACTAGATACTTATTATGATCAGATCATTGATGGTGAGGTTTTTATGAGGTTGGATAAAAATGATAAAAGTGAAAATAAAATCGTGGAAATCAAACTGAATGTACCAGGTAAACAATTTTTTGCAAAAAATCAAAACGACTCTTTTGAAGCGGCAGCTGATGATTCCATAGAAGCCCTTCGTAGACAAATTAAAAAGCACAAAGAAAAACTTGTTCTATCTAAACAATAGTTATAATCATTAATAATTAAAAAAGGGTTGCCATTTGGTAACCCTTTTTTTTATCTAAGCAGGGAATCTTTCAATCCAATAATACTTTTTACCCCACTTCATCTTTTCCTCTGTGGTGTTACCGTTTAATATGGACATTATCATCTCCTTTATATATTTAGGATCCCAATTTAAACTGACAACATCTTTAATCGGAAGCAAGCCATCCAGGGCCCTTTTATTAGGTTCATCACAAATGATATAAGCGTAACTTTCAGGCACTTCTTCTAAGGAAGAGAATGTTTTCATGAAGTATTCTGGTCCTAGCCCTATTCTTATTTTACTAGCATAATGTAAGTTTCCAAGGAAGGCAATTTTGCTATTTTCAGGTATTTTATGAGTCGAAATATAGGCTTGTACTTGTCTGCCCTGGTTAGGTATAGATAAGGGATGGGTTACCAATGATACAGAGAGAAACAAGAGTAGAATAGAAAGTCCCAAAACCTGCAATTGGTAATTCGGTTGGTTTACTTTTTTCCAAAGCAAAACGCTTAAACCAAAGCCAATGATCCATTGGCCATAAATCCAAAAGGAACTACCTAGTCCCACATGGGCAAATAAAGCGACAAACAGAACAAGCCAATTAATGCCTAAAAAAACCTTTGTCCAAAGCTTCATGGCATTGGTCGGTCTAGGAGTTGTTTTCAAAACAATCCCCGCTAAGAGAATCGCTGAGATAGGAGTAACGGGTAGGAGGTAGCGCTCATAGAAGGTTGATACCATCGCTGTCATGCCAATGATCGATAAGGTCCAGATTATAGCAAAACCAAAGAATGCTTTGTTTTGACTGAAAATGGATTTTAACCCTGATGGAAGCGCCTTGATTTTTAGACTGACCCACGGAAGGAAGAGCCCAACCATCAATAGCACAGCAAAGATAAAATGTTTCACGATCATCCATATCCTGCTACCTACACGCATGCCAACTTGATCTTCTAAAAAGGAGTCCAAATAAATTGATCCGAATTTCATGTACATGGCGACAAACCAAAACAAGGATATAAACAAGGCCAGGGCAATTGCAGGTAGGTACAATAATTTCATCAGTTTGATGCGTTGCCAAGGGTTGAATAGCATATAGGCAATTGCGACCAAACCTAAAGCAGCTGCAGGCAATCCCTTTGTTTCAAAGGCAAAAGCTAATCCTAAATATAAAAACCAGAGGTACTTTTTTGGACTGTTATTTCCATACTTCAACAAGCCTGTAATGCCTACAGCAGCCAAAGTCATAAAAAAAGCCAGTAAAATATCTGGGATGGAACGTGTACTGCTGAATATGAGAATTGGGTGGGTGGCAACTATCCATGCTGACCATATAGGGAGTTTATTGCTTCTCCCTACCATCTTAGCAATATGATAAACCAAAGGGATTATCCCGGCACCGAATAAAAGAAATAATATCCGTGAAGAGTAGGCAGCTACACCAAAAGTCTTGAAGCCCGCAAGAACGAACCAATAGGTCAGTATGGGTTTTTTAAATCGTAATTCACCACTCCCTAGGTAGGTGGTAAGATAGTCTCCATTTTGCATCATACGAATAGCCGCATCAGTATAATACATTTCATCTGGGTAGTGGAGATGATAATCTAGGGCAAATGGACCTACCAATACTAAAAATGCTAGCATAGGGAAGCTGTAGGAGTTAATCCATCCTGGAGTTTTGTTCATGGCCGAAAAGAATAAGGGGTAAAATTAAAAAAATAAAATGCTTGGGAGGTGTTTTCTACCTAAAAGAACGTTGAATTTAAAACGATTTTAAAGCTGCTAGATTGTTTAATGCCATTTTCGGGATAAAGCATTTAATTAGTAGGAGGCCTAAGAGCCAGATTTTATGCAAAAAATATTCAGCAGGGCAATAAACAACGATTTATTGCCCTGCTGAATTAGAGGACCCCAATCAAATTAAAGGTTTACTCTTTTACCTTTTTTGGCAGACTTGAGAATCGCTTCCACTATTCGGATGTCGCGGAGGCCTTCTTCACCTGGCACCAATGGTGCTTTGTTTTCTATTATGGCCAAGGCATCATCATCCATTTGACTGGCTTGTTGCCAAGGGACTTCATAGGAATGATTGATTTTTCCCAGTGGACTTTCACCTTTAGCTCCCCCATAGCTGGAGAAAGGTTTCAAGGCGATATCTCCTTTTTCGCATTCCACTGTCATGAAATTAGTACCTTCAGCAAAGCTGGTTCTTATGTCCGCAAACACAGCCCCTGGGAATTCCAGTTTGGCTGTTACTTCATCTGCTAGGCCGTCTTTATAAATTTCTGGTCGGGTAGAGATGGCTTTGGCTGATACCACAGCTATAGGTTCCATGTTCATGCCCAATCGGGCACCTTGAATGGCATAAACACCCATGTCATAAATTACGCCCCCACCCATTTCTTTTTTCTGTTTCCAATGGTCGGTCCTGTTTTCTCTGTAACCTGCTGCACAGTTTACATATTTCACCTTACCCAACTTATTGTTTTGGATGATTGACCTGTATTCTTGAGTGTTTGGTTCATGATGCAACCTGTAGCCAATGGTGAGTTGTACATTGTTCTTTTTACAAGCATTGATCATGTTTTGACATTCCTTACTGGTAACGGCCATGGGCTTTTCACACCAGACATGTTTTCCTGCATTGCTTGCCCTAATCACATACTCTTCATGCATTGAAGGCGGCAAAACCACATAGACTACATCAATGTCAGGATTGTCTGCTATGGAGTCAAAAGTGTCATAATTGTAAATGTTTTTTTCTGGGATTTGGTATTTATCTTTCCAAGCTACTGCTTTTTCAGGAGTGCCTGTTACTATGCCCGCCAAGTAGCAATGTTCTGTCTGCTGCAAAGCTGGGGCTAAAAGATCGGTGCTGTAATAGCCTAGACCTACAAGGGCCACACCTAGTTTTCGTCCTTTTTTAGCGGCTAATAATTCGTAGGGATTGATCAGGGCCAAGCTACTTCCTAAAGCTATTGATTTGATCGCATTTCTTCTGGATTGGGTATTCATAGGGTTAGGTTTTTGGTATAATAATATGCTGTATTTAGAGAATTGGGTATGCTAGTTTAGGATTGTAAAAGATTTAAAAAAAAGACTTTTGTTTAATTGACCAGTTATTGATTGACTTTAGCTAATAAACGGCTACAGTCGATAACATTGCTAGAAAAGCGTGACAATTATTCTTTTTTTGGAATAATTGTCAAAGTAAGTCCTTTTGTATCCATTTATTGCTTGTTTTGGATTCAATATAATCAAATTAACTATTTGGTCAAAGGTGGAAAAGTGAAGGATGTCTCAATTTGGTGATCTTTTAAGGGTAGGTTTTAGGCAATCAATTTGCCACAGCTTTTAAAAAGCATTAATTTCGTGTAAATTTTGAATCATGACTCAACCAGAGATTTCCGTTGTCATTACCATTTTTAATGAAGAAGGTAATATTGCACCTTTGCATGAAGCAGTGTACAGTGCCTTATCGGCAATAGATTATGAGTTGATTTTGGTGGACGATGGTTCCACAGATCGCTCAGTAGAGAAGATGAAGCTTTTAGCAAATGACAGGACTCGTGTGCTGGTGTTTAATAAAAACTATGGTCAGACCACAGCACTGGCTGCAGGTATTGACCATTCCAATGGGAAATACATTGTGACCATGGATGGGGATCTTCAAAATGACCCTAGCGATATACCCATGCTGCTTGACATGGTGAGGAATGGTGATTGGGATGTAGTAGCTGGACGAAGAGCCAATAGAAAGGATGGCTTCGTGCTTAGAAAATTACCTAGTAAAATGGCCAATTGGTTGATCCGACATACCACTAAGGTTTATTTGTCTGATTATGGCTGTAGTTTAAGAATTTATAAAGCGCATATTGCCCAGAATATGGGTTTATACGGTGAATTGCATAGGTTTATTCCTGTTTTAGCAAAGCAGGAAGGTGCAAAAATGACCGAGGTAGATGTCAAACATCATCCTAGAATACATGGAGAGTCAAAATACGGACTAAGCAGAACTTTTAAAGTAATTGCTGATCTTATTCTGATGCTCTTCTTTCAGAAATATTTTCAGCGCCCCATACATATTTTCGGAACCCTAGGGCTCTTTGCTTTCACAGGTGGGGTTTTGATTAATTTCTACCTACTTATCCTTAAAATTATGGGAGAGGATATTTGGGGACGTCCTATACTATTGGTAGGGTTCATCCTTTTGTTGGGTGGAGTCCAATTAATCACTACTGGAATTGTAGCTGAAATAATTGTAAGAACCTATTTCGAATCTCAGAACAAAAAGACATATACAGTGAAAGCAATTTTCCAAGGTGATAAAAAAGAGGCTTAAATTTTTTCTAAAGATCTTCCTTACCGGCTTAGCACTGTATCTGGTCTTCAACAAAATAGATACCAAGACTACCTGGAAAGTAATCCAATCTTCCAACCCAGGTTGGTTATTTCTGGCATGGGTGCTTTTTGTGATATCTAAATTCTTTAGCGCTATAAGGTTAAATATTTATTTCAAAGACATAGGCTTACAACTTCCTGAAATGAAAAATGTAAAGTTGTATGCCATAGGAATGTTTTACAATTTATTTCTTCCCGGTGGGATAGGGGGAGATGGCTACAAGGTGTACTTGTTAAATAAAATTCATAAAATTCCAGTTAAACAATTACTCAGTGCCGTATTGCTTGACAGAGGCAATGGACTGGCTGTTTTACTTTGGTTGATGTTTTGTCTAATGCTAATTCTGAATCTGCCATGGGATTTTCCTGTGTCTATGTTTTGGCTAGGTATTTTAGGATTAGTGGCCATACCCCCAGGGTTTTACTTGGTGATGTTGCTGTTTTTTAAACAATTCATGAGGACCATTCCATCGAGTACAGGCTTTTCTTTTCTTAACCAAGGCCTTCAATTATGCAGTGCATATTTTATTTTAATGAGCTTAGGGGTGCAACAACAAGTAATTCCCTACCTTTTTGTGTTTCTCGTTTCAAGCACCGTATCTGTATTGCCGCTAACGATTGGAGGAGTAGGGGCTAGAGAATTGGTTTTTGTTCTTGCCCATGAGTATGTTGGAATAGACCAGAATGTGGCTGTAGCCTTTAGTCTTTTGTTCTTCCTTATATCTATGCTTACCTCTCTTTCGGGTGTATTTGTCAAATACAAAGGGTAAATTGTATATTTAAACTTAAATAATTTATAATTCTAAGACCTATCAGTTTCCATCACGAATTGTTCCACAGTTTAAAAAGTGCCATTTAATCCTACGATCGCAATTGAAATCTGGAACATCAGCAAACTTGCTTTTTGAATGTTATAGTTAAAAACAGCATCTTCTCCAGGATTTTTAGTGGTATTGACAGCACCTTTTGGGAGAAATCGGGTTGGGTTACTGTTATTGTAAATAGCTTTTAATTCCAAGTGGGTACCTTCGCTTTTGAAAGTGATAGGTAATTTATATCCCAAACCGAAACCAAATACCATGGTATAAGTTCCATGATCAAGTCCCTCTTCTATGGTTTCTGAGAACAAGTTCTCCCTGATCAAAAACCTGGTATACATATGACCTAAGCCTAACTGTGCATCAAAAAACAGTTTTTCATATTTCACCCATGGTAGGTAATGGCGATAATGCGCTTTAATGTTTAGAATATTATTATTTCTGCGAATTCTATACACTTCAGTATCTCCATCGTATAAGTCGTTCCTTTTCTCAAGAACACTTCCATAGAGGCCGTACCCAACACTTAAGCCTGCAGCTATTGGCATGCCGGGGAATTCATAGTATCCAAATGCAGCTATTTCTGGAAAACTGTTGGCATGCAACTGTTGTTTAAAATCCTTAAGTGGGATGTTAGCTCTGGCTTCTAAGCCAAAAGACACATCCTGTCCCATGCTCATCAATGGGGCAAAAAACAATATCAATAAAAATGAACGAAGCAGAAAAGTGATCATATTGAATCTACGAAAATCCAAGATGAATGGTTTACTATGGGCTGAATAAAAGGATTTTTATATATCGGAAAGTAATTAGAGTCGAAAGCTTAATTCAAGCCCCGACCTTGAAGTTAGGTTTAGAATTGTGGAAATCTATTTCAGAAGGATTCCACCAAAATTCTAAAAAGGTAATGGTCAATTGTATGGATTTGGAAAAATGCTACAACTGATTGACCAGATAGTTATTTGTTCTTACCTGAATATGGAATGTATGATTTTAACCTGGGGGTGACTTTTACCTATGGAGAAATAGTTACCCTTATTTTACCCAGGGCATTTATGGTAGAAAGTGACCATGATAATGGTGTAGGAATGGACGGATGGTTGGCTTTTGAATATGCTAAGGTTAATCCGTTTGTACAACAAATTAGGGATTTGTGAAAATATGGCAATTGAATATTTTAATGATGTGGATGAAATCAATTCAAATGGCGCACTTAAATTCATTCAGTATCACTTTTATTTGGAAAACAACTAGCAATTTTTATACCTTGAACCATGAAAATATTAGTATTGATTCTGGAATACACAGAAGGGAAGCGACACATTTTTAGAAATTTATTTTTTTCATTCATATTTATATCGACAATTTGCTTACCTGTCGTGGGTCAAATGAGAGCAGGAGTGGGCAAAATTGACATCACCGATAGGGACGCAGGAGCCGTCAATGACCCTCTTTTTGCTAAAGCAATGGTCTTGGATGATGGAACCACAAAGATGGTTATTATTACCCTTGATGTTGTGGCATTGGAGGGGATTGGTCCCATCCCTGAAGGGTTCATGAAAACCGTCCGCAGTCAAATCCAAAAGAAACTAGGCATTCCTCCCTCTAATGTCTTAATTAATGCCAGCCATTGCCATGGAATCGTTAGGAAGGATGTGGATCAACTGACGATAGAAGCCGTTTTAGCAGCGAGTGAAAACATGGTAAAAGTGAAGGCAGGCTCAGGAAGTGGTCATGAAAATAGAATCATGGAAAATAGGAGGGTTTATTTAACCAACGGGGAACAAGTAGATATGAGGCGAGCTTATCCTTTTCCTCCCGACGAACAAATTGCCAAAGTTGGTCCAATTGATCCTGAGATTGGAATTTTAAGGTTGGATAAGCTAAATGGTGATAATTTAGCAGTGATCTATAATTTCGCTGTTCACCCCATACAAGGCGTTCCAAACGGAGGGAATACAGCAGATATGATTGGCTTTGCTTCGAAGGTTATAGAGGATAATCTAGAAGGAAGCATGGCTTTTTTTCTGCAAGGGTGCGGAGGAGATATTAACCCTGTCTCCTATAAAGGGGTAGAAACACCTCCAGATGCAGAACCATTGGGAAATATGCTTGGGCTCAGCGTACTCAATGCCTTAAAGGAAATCCCTAGTAAAAAAGTCAGTAAAATACACCTTATCAATGAAAGCATGGAACTTCCCATGGCCGATTTTCAAAGCCGAATTAAAGCGTTAGAGGACAGGCAAATGAAATTGGTTCAATCTTTTCGTGGCACCAATATAAACTTAAAAACATTTCTTGACTTATTGGATGAACACAATAATTCAGCGACTTATCCTTCAGCATATGCCTACAGATACATGCATGAAGCCATGATTGGAGCATGTGGATTGCAGACCTGGGATGAGGTCAATAAGAATGACATGACAAATTACCAAAACAATATTTACATCATGGAAGAACTCATTCGGGTCAACACCAACTTGGCATTGGTGAAAATGCACAATGAATTGGCTCAGGGCGAACCTATGATTCCAGTTGAAATTTTAGCTGTGAATATTGGTGATTTTTATATGGTTACCTTTCCAGGAGAGTTGACCGTTGAAATAGGATTAAACATTAAAGAGCGATCCAAATATGCGTCCACTTTTGTGGCAGGCTATACCAATGGGTACATCTATTATGCACCAACTGCCGAACAGCTAAGAAATACAGGAGCGGCACAGGAAGATAGTGACACCTTTTTGGCTCCTGAATGGCAAGTCCTATTCGAAAAGAAGGTAGAGGAGATGTTAAATCAGTTGAATTAGCACTTGCCCATAGGGGCATTATGGCTTTCTAAGGGGTATTTACTTATCCACCTTTTCCATTCTTTAGCTAGGATTAGGTGTTATGGCTTCCTGATTCCATCATACAATTGAAGATCAACGGTCTATTTCATGACGGGACAAGCTATAAAAATAAAAAAAAACCTGACCAAAATATAAGGTCAGGCTTTAAATATTGTTTGTTTACTGTCGGGATTATCCGATAGAAACTCTTTTGAAATCAGTCACTGTCAATCCTTTACTTACACTGTCAAGGTATTGAGCGATTGTTTTGCTAGGGTCTTTTACGAATGCCTGGCTTAGTAAAGTGTTCTCTTTGTAGAACTTATTCAATTTACCAAGGGCAATTTTTTCCAACATAGCTTCAGGCTTTCCATCTTGTCTGGCCTGATCTTTACCAACTTCAATTTCTCTTTCAACAACAGATGAATCAACGCCATCTTTGTCAAGTGCTACTGGATTCATTGCAGCAATTTGCATAGCCACATCTTTACCAGCATCAGAAGCATTTGCACCAGCAGTGTTGCTAAGTGCTACCAATACGCCTAATTTACCATTAGAGTGTATGTAAGGCTCTACTACTTCACCTGTTACTTGTTCGAAATGAGACACCTCAATTTTTTCACCGATTTTACCGGTCATTTCAGTGATTTTTTCACCTATAGTGATGCCTTCAAAAGGCAAAGCCATAACAGCTTCAATGCTGTTAGCATTTGCTTTTACTGCTTCAGCAAGTATAGCGTTTGCAAATGTGGAGAACTCCTCATTTTTGGCAACAAAGTCAGTTTCACAGGTAAGAGAAATCAAGGTACCCGTTTTTCCATCTTCGCTTACGCTAGTTACCACAACACCTTCTTTGGTTTCACGGTCAGCTCTGGAAGCAGAAACTTTCTGTCCTTTTTTTCTTAGGATATCAATAGCTTTTTCAAAATCTCCTTCAGCTTCGGTAAGGGCTTTTTTACAATCCATCATACCGGCCCCGGTTTTTTGTCTCAATTTATTTACCTCTTGTGCAGTAATAGCCATTGGTTTATATTTTTTTGTTTAATTAAATATAGGTGATGACAATAAAACAAAAATTGAACAGCAGGCTAGTGCCAGTGTCCAATTTTTGTAAATAAAATGTCAAAGTGGATTATTCTTTTGTTTCAGCGTCTGCTGCTTTTTTTGCTTCTTCCTCTTCAGAAAGTTTAGCATCGTCCTTGTCTTTCTTACGTTCAGACAAACCTTCTTCAATAGCAGCACCGAAAGCTTTTACTAATAGTGAAATGGATTTAAAAGCATCATCATTTGCTGGGATAGGGAAATCTACCTCGTTAGGGTT
The DNA here is from genome assembly GCF_056859355.1 of Cyclobacterium sp. L-R. Taxonomy (NCBI): domain Bacteria; kingdom Pseudomonadati; phylum Bacteroidota; class Cytophagia; order Cytophagales; family Cyclobacteriaceae; genus Cyclobacterium; species Cyclobacterium sp. L-R. The sequence continues at coordinate 44,962 of NZ_JBSXOH010000071.1, read as the reverse complement.
AGAGTTCGTATCTACCAAAGCAAACACAGGAATACCAAGCTTCTTAGCTTCAGCTAGGGCAATGTGCTCTCGCTTAATATCTACAATAAAGAGTGCAGCAGGAAGTCGTGTTAGGTCGGAAATACCACCCAATACATTCTCCAACTTTTCTCTTTGACGGCTGATCATCAGCCTTTCTTTTTTCGCCAGGTTAGTGTAAGAGTCATCTTTAGACATTTTGTCTATTGTTGACATCTTCTTCAAAGATTTACGGATGGTGGCAAAATTAGTCATCATACCACCAAGCCATCTTTCAGTAATGAAAGGCATCTTAAGCCTTCTGGCTTCTTCTGCTACTAAATCTTTGGCTTGTTTTTTCGTCGCTACAAACATAACTTTTTTGCCTGAGCGTACTATCTGCTTGATTGCGTTGGATGCTTCTTCAAGGCAAACGAGCGTTTTGTTTAGATCTATGATATGGATACCATTCTTCTCCATGAAGATATAAGGCGCCATTTTAGGATCCCACTTTCTTGTTAAGTGTCCGAAGTGAACACCAGCATCCAGTAAGTCTTTATATTCGATATTGGCCATTTATTAAATTGTTGTTTTATAGTATTTAGGAATATATATCCCCAATTATCTTTTAGAGAACTGGAATCTTCTCCTTGCTTTTCTTCGTCCAGGTTTTTTACGTTCTACCATTCTGGAATCACGTGTTAAGAATCCTTCTTTTTTCAACGGACTTCTATGGTCTTCGTTGATTTCACAAAGGGCTCTTGAGATTGCCATTCGAATAGCTTCTGCCTGACCACTGATTCCGCCACCATCAACATTTATATTAATGTCATAAGCACCGTCCTCATTGACCAATACCAAGGGCTGCTTCACCACAATCTGGTGTAGCTCAAAAGGGAAGTACTTATCAAGTGCCCTTTTGTTTACCGTGATATTACCGTTACCAGATTTGACGTAAATCCTGGCTACGGATTCTTTTCTTCTTCCAATTTTGTTAATTACTTCCATTGACGGGTAGCATTAAAGTTTTACTTCTTTAGGTTTCTGTGCGCTGTGTGGATGCTCTGATCCAGCGTAAACGTACAGGTTGGTGTACAATTTTCTGCCAAGTCTGTTTTTTGGAAGCATTCCTTTTACTGCTTTCTCTACCAGAGTTCGAGGAGATTTTTCCAAAAGGATCTTGGGAGTAGCGATACGTTGTCCTCCAGGGAATCCTGTGTGACGAACATACACCTTCTCAGTCCACTTCCTTCCGGTAAGTCTCACTTTCTCGGCATTGATAACAATAACATTGTCTCCGCAATCTACATGAGGGGTAAAGTTTGGCTTGTGCTTCCCTCTCAACATTTTTGCCACTTCACTTGAAAATCGACCTAGTATCTGGGATTGGGCATCCACTACTACCCACTCCTTTTCCACCGTGGCGTCATTCGCTGATATGGTCTTATAGCTTAAAGTATTCACTGTGTAAATGTTTAATAATTAGCTTGTTAAATACATTTCACCCTCAAAAAGGGACACAAAGATAGAAGTTAATTCCTTCAATTGCAATAGAAACCAAAGTTTACTGCCTTATTTTCACAAGAATAGCTAATTACTTTAGCTAGCTTTCAACCTTCTTTCGTTCCTTTTTAGTGCAAAATGGTCTTAAACAACTCTTGGAAACGTTTACTTAGCAAGGCAAAGTAGTTATTATATTTGATTTCCTTTTTTATTAACTCCAATTAAAATTATCTCAGTTCGTTTTTTTCTTATTTGGCCACCAATTCCTGCTGAACTTGGTTGGTTACTTTTAGAATCTTTAACTTTCTAAGTCCTCCAGGAAGTACCCAATCTACAGAGGCTCCTTCTCGGAACCCGATCAAGGCAACAGACAAAGGCGAGAATAAGGAAATCTTATGTTGGGCTAAATCTGCATTTTTAGGGATCACCATTGTCATCTTAATGATTTGTGCAGGGGTTCCCACCTCTACCTCAAAATAAGAGTTCAATTGAATAACGTCTTTAGGGATCTTTTTGTCAGGTACCTTTTTGGCCAATTCTAACTCATTCATCAATTGGCCAACCTCTTTGGTTTTTTGGGCAGGAGTAAGATTGTTAATAATGTTCTTAATTGTACTGTAATCTGATTCTTTAACTATAGGTTTCATTGTTTTTAAATTTTAAAAACAACCATTAGCCGTAAGGTGGAACTCCCACTACGGTTCATTGGTGTTTGCTAGTAAATAATAAATAGGAATAGTGTATAGCCTAAATACCGGTCATGGTGCCCCCTACCTTGATCTATATGGTAGAGGGAGATTTGATAAAGGCTTTATTGTGTGCGAGAACAATCCAATCCACCTTCAATACCCTTGTTAGCGCATTGTTGAAATCGGCGATATGGTTGAACGGTTGAATCATGAGATAATTTAAATCAAGATATAAAAAAATATTGAAATTGTCTAATAATGGCTTTCTCTATAATAAATAATAATTTTCTCAAATCAATACGCATGTTCTTTTACGAAGAGAATTGAATTAAAGTTCATTAAAATTAATAATATATTCCATTTTTACAATTATTGTATTCATTTGTTTTTTCGAAAATCTATTTGATTGGAAGGGATTTAGGTTATTTTTTCTCTTTTGGTTTTTTGTCTAATTAGCACCCAATTTAATGATTTAGTTTTGCTAGAAGGTGTATAGGTTAATGCGTGGTTTGTTAGATTAATAATAAAATAAAAATGGATTTAACAGATGTATTAATTCCATTTTTTAATGGATAATAGCAATATGCAAGGCTTTTGAATGGCAATGCCATTTTTTATTTGCAAATTCGAGAACGTTTCCGTTATTATTTTCACAAGGATACTTTTATTTAAAATTTAGATTGGATATATAGTCTTTTATTTATTCTTCAGATCAGTTAAAACCATGTAATAGGTCGATAGGATCAGGAGAATCAATACTTGATTGTTACCTGTTACAAGTTGAAATCTTTAAAAGGTCGGCTTTGAAGATCCCATGGCTTGGATGAAAATGTCATTGCTCAATATGAGGTTTAAATTAACATTAAATGAAAAATACCAGAAGGTTATTTCTGAAATTATCAGGCATTTTAGGCTTAGGTTTAATGAATCGTGTTAAAGCATTCGGTGATACCGAAAGTAAGGTGCCATTGGGAGATCAAGGTATGAGGAATAATTATCAAATTCCGGGTTCTAAAGATTCGGGCAAGAGCATAATTGGTGATTATGGTAAATGGGCGAACAGCTTATTAGATGGTAAAATCCCCAGTCATTCCTACCGAAGAGATAAATGGGAAAGTTTGGAGGATTGGAAAAATAAGGCCATAAAAATCACTGAGGAGAAGTTGGCCGCACCTGATTTAGGCGGTACACCAAAGGTTACTATTGACAAGAAATACGTATACGACGGACTTTCTGTAGAAGAAATAAGCTGGGTACTTCCTACGGGAGGTAGGTCAGAGGGCATTGTGCTGAAGCCAGCCAATGCCAAAGGGAAATTGCCTGGGATTATGGCTTTTCATGACCATGGGGGTTGGAAATATTTCGGTAAAAGAAAAATTACCCGGACAAGTGATGAAAGGCATCCAATGATGGTAGATCACCAAAGGATGTATTATGAGGATTTGGCTTGGGCCAACGAAGTGGCCAAAAGAGGCTATGTAGTGATGGTGCCAGATGCTTTTCCTTTTGCAAGCAGGAGGGTATTGCTTAAGGACGTTCCGGAAAATCTTAGACAGGGTTTAAATGATGATAATCCTGACCTGCCAGAAAATGCCAAAGCTTACAACAATTGGGCGAAAGGGCAGGAGGACACCATGGCCAAGTCGCTCTTTAGTGCAGGCACAAGCTGGCCGGGAGTTTTTATGGCTGAGGACCAGAAAGCATTGGATATTTTGTGTGATAGGAATGATGTTCAGGCCGATAAAATTGGCTGCGGGGGCCTTTCAGGTGGTGGGATGAGGACTGTTTTTTCGGGAGGTTTAGACCCACGAATAAAATGTGCTGTTTGCGTAGGTTTTATGACTACTTGGAAGGATTTGGTTCTGCACAAATCTTTTACCCATACATGGATGACTTTTGCTCCAGGATTGCCTCAGGCACTTGATTTCCCTGAAATTCTAGGTTTGAGGGTTCCATTACCTACCATGGTGCAAAATTCAATAGAAGACGGTTTGTACTCTTTAGATGAAATGCAAGAAGCAGATAAAATACTTTCTTCGGTTTTTGAAAAAGCTGGAGCGGAAGACAAATACAAGTGCTCCTTTTACCCCGGTGGTCATCAATTCAACAAAAAAATGCAAGGAGATGCCTTTGATTGGTTTGATCGTTGGCTGAAGTAACTAGGCTTTTATTATCTTAAGGTTTTTAAAAATAATTAGACAATTCATCCTACTTTAACTCATTTATGAAAGACAACGTTTTCTTCAAGAAGCTCATTTTTGCCATTAGCCTAATCGGTCCTGGGTTATTCCTGATCGGTTATAATATTGGAACTGGAAGTATTACTACAATGGCCAAAGTGGGCGCTGAATACGGTATGATGCTGACTTGGGCATTGGTGCTATCTTGCCTGTTTACTTATGTGTTGATGGTGGCTTATGGTAAAACTACACTCGTTACCGGAAATACGGCCCTCTTTAATATCAAGAACAAGTTGAAATACGGTACTGTACTGGCAGTCTATATCATTATTGCCCTTGTGGTTGGTGAGATAATGGCCTTGATGGGGATTTTTGGAATCATTGCCGACCTTATTCAAGAAGGATCAAGATTACTGTTTGGAGGAGAAGGTTTTAGTACCTTTTGGATTACATCTGTTTTGGTGGTTGCGCTTTACCTGCTTTTCTGGTTTGGTAATTACTTGATTTTTGAGAAGGTATTGGTATTTTTTGTGGCCTTAATGGTGATTTCTTTTATCGTGGTTTTTGTTTTATTGAAACCTGATTTTTCCACAATTGTCTCAGGCATGGCACCATCTATTCCTGACGAACCTGGAGTATTGAGATTGATAGCAGCCATTGCAGGTACCACCTGTTCTGCAGCTGTATTTATTATTAGAAGTACTGTTGTAGCTGAAAAAGGATGGGGAATTCAAGACCTCAAAAACGAAAAAAAAGATGCTATGGTATCTGCTACCATGATGTTTGTGCTTAGTGTGATCATTATGGCAGTTGCTGCAGGTACTTTGCATGTGATGGGGCTGAAGCTGGATAACACAGTTGAGATGATCAAGTTATTTGAACCAATAGGAGGAGAGTTTGCTGCTTTTATCTTGATACTGGGTATTGTGGGTGCAGGTATATCTACTGTATTCCCTATTATATTGATAGCGCCATGGTTGATTAGTGATTTTACTGGGAAGCCCAGAAATATCAAGTCACCTATGTACAGGTGGCTGGCATTTATCGGGATACTGTTTGGTTTTGGTATGCAGTTCTTGGATGCCAGACCTCCATTGATTATGGTTTTTTCCCAGGCTTTTCAGGCCTTTATTCTTCCAGCAGTAGCTATTCCTGTTTTTCTTCTCATTAATAACAAGGAGGTTATGAAGACACATGTGGCTGGCTTGAAAGAGAATATTGGGTTGGTAGCAGTTATTCTCTTTAGTCTGCTAACAGCTTATTTTGCGATTGCTGAATTTATTTAAAACTTGCATTGACCAGTCCATTTATAAACTTGCCTTTGCTAAAGTTTTTAGTCGAAATTAAAGTTTTTAGTCGAAATTAAAGTTTTCTATTTCCTTTTTACCCTTATTTTATTTAAATAGAAGGGTAAGTTCCAGGTAATAAGATGTGTTCTAAATGATTTATAAAAATGAAAAATAACAGAAGAGGTTTTTTAAAAAAGGCAAGTTTACTAGGTCTTGGTGCATCAGGGATGAGTTATGTTCAAGGTTGTGGGCCAAAGAAGCAAGAAATTATAGAAACACCTCTTTCTAAAGAATGGACCTCTGACCCTGAGTGGTTAAAAGTGAAATATGGCGCATGGAGTGGTCCGGGAGTGCCCGTAGGCCCAGGTCCCATGGATGGGGTTTTGGTAAAGGATTATGCACCTAAGTCCACTATTATCGCTGAGGAAACATTTATTCCCAAAGCCAAATTCTCTGTGATTGATGCACATGTGCATCACTATACGGAATTAGAAGAAGGTGGAAATCCTAAGCAGGCCATAAAAGATTGGGTGAAGACAATGGATGAAGTAGGGGTAGAAAAATCAGTTGTGCTTACTGTGGCTACCGGAAAAGAATTTGACAAGATGGTTGATTATTATTTGACCGATTACGCAGATAGGTTCCAGCTTTTTTGTGGCATTGAAATGGAAGAGATTGACAAGCCGGATTATCCTGAAAGGGCAGTGAAGGAGTTGGAACGTTGTTATAAATTAGGCGCTAGAGGAGTAGGAGAAGTGACAGACAAGGGTTTTGGTGTCTCTCGTGACCAGTCTTTAAAGCCCGAAGAAAGAATGCACATTGACGACGTTAGGTTGGATCCATTCTGGGCAAAGTGTGGAGATTTGAATATACCTGTTAACGTTCATCAATCCGATCACCCTTCTGCATGGACCCCACCTGATGTCTATCAGGAAAGGACGCCTATATTTCAGCAGTTCAATAAATATGACACAGACGGCCTGACATATGATGAGCTGGTAACTTATCTTCCCAAGTTATTGGTGAAGCATCCAAAAACCACCTTTATCGCATGTCATATGGCCAATTTGGGCAATGACTTGAATCGCCTTGGAGCCATGTTAGATGATTTCGATAATCTTTATCTGGACATTTCTGCCAGGGATTATGAAATTGGAAGACAACCTAGGGCATCAGCCAAATTTTTGACCAAGTACAGTGATAGGGTTTTGTTTGGGACAGATATGGGATTGGATAAACAGATGTACCAAGCTTGGTGGCGTTTGTTGGAAAGTGGGGATGAACACATGCCAGGTAGAGTTTGGTGGAGATACTATGGTCTCGAACTCCCTGAGAATGTATTGGAAAAACTGTATAGAACCAATGCTGAGAAGGTACTTAACTGGACTTGATTTCCTTGTGGTTTTATTGCTTAATGACGATTAAAAAAATAACAATTTCCTCATCAAGTTGATGAAATAAGAAGTTCACAGCCTATACCAGATTTTTTCGGGGTAGGCGGTGGACTTATTTAGTGATGGTTCCCATCCAAACCTTCAGGGGCAATTCAATAGGGATGGGCTTCAGCCAATTTTTTAAGGTAATATCGTTTTATCTGGCTTTAGCAAAAACCTAGAGAATAAAAGTGAATTTATTGAATAGTCCTTTGCCAAATGAAAAACATATCTTCAAATTTTACTCAATTTTTTCAGGGTACGTCAGGTTACTGAGCTTGTCGAAGTATCCTGATCCGGTCTAAGTTTAGCAAAGCGTAACTTAGACCCAAGAAGCCGAAAGCTTTCAATTTTCATTAAATAGGCCAAAGGTGACTCCGACACCGCCGACTTCGACAGGTTCAGCCACCTGTGTCATAATACAATTACTTGTTACAAATATTTAACTCAGCCGCATTAATTTGAAAGAATTGAATTATTTCATTTTGCTTGTTGGTTAATACAGACCAATAAAAATGCTTATTTGTAAAAATCGATTTTCTTATTTCTAGTTGCTTGGCAAATATGGCTACCCCTGTTTTTAGATTGACCTCTGGGATCAGGATGTTTTGCTTTTCCGGGTCGAGTGGAATATCCTTGTAACGTGTTTCATCTCCATAACTGAGTTGCAATAAGCCTTCGCTATACGCATTAAGTGGCGGTGGCTCTTGGTAGCGGGTATTCGGGTTGAAATTTGATTCATACTTGGCCATTGATGCAATTAGGAGTGTCCACAAGGCGACTTTTTCCTTTTCTGAAGCCTTGTAATAAGAGGGGCAAAGCCTTTCTAAATCTTGCTTGTAAATGGAATCATTGTCTAAAAAGACTCCTTTGTGACGGATGATTTCCTTAGAAATGAATTTATTCCAGGCATATTTCCATGGATAGCTATGTATCATCTTTTCCACCTTGGAAAACACTATGGTATCGTTTGTTAGAGCAGTCATTGATATAGCTGCTTTTTTTTGATTTTCATTGTATCTGCTGTTAAAAACGAAAAAAGCAACTAAAAATAGGCTCAAAGTAATAATGGTGATCAGTTGCTTCATGTTGAAAAATCTCAATTAAATGGGTAAAGCTCTTTAACCTGGATTATGTAACAGATTGTCTATTGCATATTTCGGGTTTAACTACTATTTAAGCAATTATCACCAAAACTCCCAGAATAAATATCATCGGTATTCCCCTCAGGTTCCGGGCTGGTCTAAGTTGGGCAAAGTGTAACTTAGACCTAAAATGCGGAAAGTTTTCAACATTCTTGAAACAGATCTAAGTTGTTTCAATCTCCTATAGGTGAAAAGCTCCTTAAGTTGACTCCGACACAGTTGGCTTCGACAGGCTCAGCCACCGGTGTCGCATGATCCAATTACACCAGCTAAGACAGGAGGTTATTGAAAAATTGTATTTTCCCTTCCTTTTTTATCAATAGAAAACCAGGCTTTAAACCACTGTTAGTTGTTTTATATCTAAATAAACCCCTGTTTTTCAACTATTCCAATTAAAAATAAATTAGTTCTCTTAATATTTACACATTAGGTGTATTTCTTTTTTCATATGGTGAGTATTTGGCTTTTCGATAACGTTATCGCTATTAAATTTCACTATTTCAATTTATATAATTTGATTATTGGTTAAATTGAACTTAAAGTTTATGTAAAATAAGGTTTAACTCAATGCTTACGCTCTATGAAAAAATCTACTAGCTATTTAATCATCCTCCTAGTCCTGTTGGGAGGAATGAATTTCGGAAATGCCATTGCCCAAGGAACAAGGGTGTTAAATGGTACGGTGTCTGGCCAAAATGGTCAGTCTATCCCTGGAGTCACCATTTTGGTGAAGGGTACTACAAATGGTACCGTCACGGATATGGACGGAAAGTATAGTCTCAGTGTAGGTTCAGATGCTCAAGTGTTAATTGTTTCCTTTGTGGGAATGCTTACTAGTGAAGTAAGCATTGGAAACAGAAGTCAGATAAACGTTACATTAGAGGAAGAAACAGCAGACCTAGATGAATTCGTTGTCATAGGTTATGGAACGCAGAAGAAAGCCACTCTTACAGGGTCTGTTACTAGTGTGGAAAGTGAACAAGTGATTAGTAATCCTTCTGTAAACTTAACCAACTCTTTGTCTGGTCTTTTACCTGGGTTGGTTGCCTTAAATCGTTCCGGAGAACCTGGTGCTGATAACTCTTCTATACTGATTCGGGGGAGTAATACCACTGGAGACAACAGTCCATTTGTGGTCGTTGATGGGGTTCAAAATCCTCCGGGTTGGGAAAGGATCAATCCCAATGATATAGAGTCAATTTCGGTGTTAAAAGATGCTTCTGCAGCTATATACGGCGCTAGGGCTGCTAATGGTGTAATCTTAATTACCACCAAAAGAGGCAAAGAGGGAAAGCCAACTTTAAGTTATACTTTCAATCAGGGTATAAGTCAACCGACGAGACTTCCTGAGTTAGCTGGCTCTCCTTTATTTGCAGGCTATGTTAATGAAATGATGGTCAGGGATGGACAGGATCCCAGGTATACAGATGCGGAAATTGAATTGTTCCGAAATGGTACTGATCCCAATTATCCCAATACCAATTGGTACAAAGAGGTTCTAAAAGATTATTCACTTCAAAGTATGCATAACCTAAGTTTGAGAGGCGGTTCCGAATCAGTACGCTACTCAATGTCAGGTTCCTATTCTCATCAAAATAGTATATTTAAGAAGGGGGTCCATGATTTCAAAGGCTATACAATCCGATCAAATATGGATGCCGATGTCAATGAATACATCACTGTAAATCTTGATCTGAACCTAGGCTTGGATGATCGATCACAGCCTGGAACGGAAAATCCGTGGGGTTGGTTGAACGCAATCCCTATGATGCCGGTGTACTATGAAAACGGTTATCCCTCAGCGGGTATTGAGCAAGGCCTAAACCCTGCTGTAATGACTACCTCGGCCTCGGGAGATCACAATACAAAAACCAAGAGAGCTATTTCAAAAGTTGGTTTCAATATCAAGGCTCCTTGGGTGGAAGGATTGGGATTGGATGGTTATTTTGTTTATAGCAATGAAGACATTCTAGATAAAAGATGGAGAACTCCATGGACTGTTTATAATTATGACAAGGCAAACGATACATACCTTCCTCTTCGAGGGGGAAGGATTACTGCTCCAGAATTGACCCAATCGACCAGAAGTGTCAGTAGTACTTTTTTGAATTTCAGGTTAAAATATGAAAGACAATTTGGAGACCATTACATCAACTCTTTTATTGGTGCTGAACAAACTAAAGGGGGCAATGCGTATTATGAAGCCTTTAGAAGAAACTACCTTTCTCCAACCTTATCAGAGTTATTTGCAGGAGATCCTGCTACCCAGCAAAATGATGGGGTATCTGCAGAATCTTCTCGACAAAGTATTTTGGGTAGGGTAAGTTATAACTATCAGGAAAAATACATTATCGATTTTAATGCAAGGTATGATGGCTCTTATGTATTCCCAAAAGGTAAAAGGTTCGGGTTTTTCCCTGGGGTATCTGCTGCCTGGGTATTGTCTGAAGAATTTTTAAAAGACATATCAGGAGTCAATGATTTAAAATTACGTACTTCAATAGGTAAAATGGGAAATGACAGAATTAGTCCTTTTCAATTTATGCCTGCTTACAATCTTGGATTAGATGGGTACCATTTTGGATTACCTACTAACTCTCAATTGGGTGTAGTGCCTGGTGTGACACCAAACCCTAATGTTACATGGGAAGTAGCCACTACTTATAACCTTGGTTTGGATGGGATGTTTTGGAATGGTGGATTAAGTTTTACTTTGGAGGTTTTTAAACAAAGGCGTGAAAATATTTTAACCAAAAGAAACCTCGAAGTTCCATTTTATACAGGCTTGCAATTGCCAGATGAAAATATAGGTATAGTTGAGAATAAAGGATTAGAATTGGCTTTGAATCATCGTGGAAAAGCTACATCCCCAAGCGGTTTTTCTTATTCAGTTGGGGGCAACATCGCTTTCAATAAAAATACCGTGATTGATATTTCGGAAGCTCAGGATGTTCCTGATTACCAAAAAGCTGAGGGCAGGATCTTAGGGGCAGGACTATATTATGAAGCACTTGGGATTTTCCGAACTCAGGAAGCTGTTGATTCAAATCCTGTATTCCCGGGGACTCTAGTGGGCCACCTACAGTACAGAGATGTCAATAATGATGGAATCATTAGTTCTCAGGATATGGTCAGAATGGACAAATCCAATATTCCACAAATTACATTTGGACTTAATGGTACATTGAACTATGGGCAATTTTCGCTTTTTGCCAATTTTGCAGGGCAAGGAGGCGCATGGCAATACTATCATCAAAATGCAAGAATTGCGGTAAACGGTTTGGCTGAATTGATCGAAAATAGATATACGCCAGGCAGCATGGATTCTAAATATCCCATACTACCTGATTTGGGAACAAGGACTCAGCCAAGTGGGCTTCAAAGTACTTTTTGGTTGCAAAATGCAAGTTTCATAAGGTTCAAAACCCTTCAAGTAGGCTATAACCTGCCTGCTGCTTTACTTAAGAAATTAAGTTTGTCTTCAGCGAGGATTTATCTGAATGGCAATAATCTCCTTACCATTTCGGAAATCAAATGGTTTGATCCGGAAGGGGATAATGAAAGAGGTTCATTCTATCCACAAAGTCGAATTTTTAATTTGGGTGTTGACCTGTCCTTTTAATCAATTGATGCAAAATTTAAAATTCCCTATTATGAAAACGATATTTAAATACTTGTATATAAATAGAATAACAGGAATGTTTTCCATGCTATTGCTAGTTGCTACGCTGAATATAGCTTGCGATGATGAGGTATTAGATGTTATACCTGCAGACAGGTTTACAGACGAAGCAGTTTGGGCGGATGAATCTTTAATAGAAGCTTTCATTGGCAATGCTTACCGAACCATTCCAAGTGGCCTTCGCTATAGTTTGTATGGACTGTCTGTGGTTACGGATGAAATTAATGCTAGAAGCAACTCTTGGGCCTGGAGTGTTTGGGAGGGTAACCTTAATCCTGATGACCTTAGAGAAGTGGATTATTGGACAGGAGCAAACGATAGAAATATTAATTATTGGCAGCCAATTAACCGCACCAATATCTTTTTCGAAAATATAGATAGGGAAAGAGCTGTGCCAATAGGTGAAAACACCAAAAATAGGATGATTGGTGAAATGAAAACCATCAGGGCTTACAGTTATTTTAAGTTGGCCAGTTTATTTGGTGGCGTGCCATTGTTTACCAAGACTTTTACCTTAGAGGATGATTTTAAAGTAAAAAGAAATACTTATCAGGAAGTCATGGAATTTGTGTTGGCAGAATTGGATGAAGCGATTGATTTGCTTCCAGAAACTTACAATAATGCCGATCAGGGTCGGGTCACTAAGGGGGCAGCCATGGCCATAAAATCACGTGCTACCTTATACTACGCCAGTGAATTGAACAATCCAGCAATGGATCCAACAAAATGGCAGAAAGCAGCAGATGCTGCAAAGGCAGTCATCGATTTGGGACAATATGAGCTTTTTGAGGATTATAGGACCATGTTTCTTGAAGAAAATATCTACAATCCAGAAATGATATGGCAGCGTCCTTACAATCAATTTGTAAGTAGTGAAAGGGTGTACGTTGAATTAAGTTTGTATCCTAATGGCTACAATGGTTTTGGGCAAGTGCATCCGCTACATAATCTGGTAGATGATTTCGAAACGGTGAATGGCCTTCAGCCAGAGGATGATCCTGATTACAATCCCAATGATCCTTATGCAGACAGAGACCCTAGGTTTTATGCCACTATTCTACATGATGGAGCACCTTTCCAAGGAAGAGAAGTGGAAACTTTCTTACCAGGTGGTTTAGATTCAAATGAGGGGCCAGTATCGGCATGGAACGCCACACAAACTGGATATTACCAGTTGAAATTTGCAAATGAAAGGATTGTTAATCCAAGCGGAAATAATATGTCTCAAACCCCGTGGACATTTGCTAGATATGCTGAAATTTTGTTGAATTATGCTGAGGCTAACTATTTTCTGGGTAACGAAGACATTACCAGAGAATACCTTAATAAAGTAAGAAATAGACCAAGTGTAAACATGCCTGATGTTACTGAAAGTGGGGATGCCCTATTTGAAAGAATAGTAAACGAAAGGCGAATTGAGTTGGTCTTTGAAGAACATCGTTGGTTTGATATTCGTCGTTGGAAAATTCTTCCGGAAGTGGCAGACAAAGACCGCACACGAATGATCATCAGAAAACAAGCAGATGGAACAAAGACTTATGAAGTAGCCTTTTGGAAAACAGGAAATTTCAACCCAGCCAATTATTTGCTCCCAATTCCTCAATCCGAAATCAACAAAAATGGATTGCTTGAGCAAAATCCAGGCTATAATGTGGCCCAACAGTAAGTTAATTTAAATAAAATGATGATGTACGTATTATAATCTGAGGTACGTACATCATTTTTTCATATATTGAGTGCTAAATAATTTGTTCTATGAATAGTAATCGAAGAGATTTCCTCAAATTATCCGGTTTAGGTATGGCTGGATCGGCCTTGTTTCCAGGCTCAGCTTACGGTGCTGAGGAAACCATCGGATACGAAAAAATAAAAAACCTCGCGAATAAAAAACACAAGCAGGTTTTTAATATGTCCGGATATGCAGCTCCTAAAATTGATACGGTTAGGATAGGCGTGGTAGGCCTAGGAAGTAGGGGCTCAGCGGCTGTAAGAAGACTTAGCAAAATTGAAGGAGTTGCTATAAAAGCCCTATGTGACTTGAGACCAGAAAAAGCCGAACAAGCCAAGGAAAAGCTTGCAAATACCGCCCACTCTCCTGATCTCTATACAGGAGATGCGGAAATATGGCAAAAATTGGTGGAGCGAAAGGACCTTGACTTAATTTATATTACCACTCCTTGGGAACTGCACACCCCCATAGCTCTTTATGCAATGGAAAGTGATAAACATGCAGCAGTGGAAGTTCCGGCGGCAATCACCATGGAGGAATGCTGGGCCCTTGTAGAAACCTCTGAAAGAACCAGGAAGCATTGTATGATGCTTGAAAATACCTGTTATGATTTCTTCGAATTGATGACGCTGAATATGGTGCGTCAAGGATTTTTTGGTGACATTATTCACTGTGAAGGAGCCTATATTCATGATTTTATCCCTAGCATTTTCAGTAAAGAAAAATGGAATATGTGGCGCTTTCGACACAATGCCAGTCGAAATGGAAACTTATACCCCACTCATGGACTGGGACCTATTTGTCAGGCCATGAATGTCAACAGGGGAGATCAACTTGATTTTCTTGTTTCAGTATCGAGTAAGGATTTTGTCCTTGGAGAGATGACTGAAAAATTGGCTAAAGAGGATGATGTTTACAAAGAATTTGTAGGTAAACCATTCAGGGGGAACATGAATGTAACCACCATCAAAACCAAAAATGGAAGTACCATTATGCTTCAGCATGATGTCTCTTCCCCTAGGGTTTATTCACGAATACATTTGGTAAGTGGTACCAAAGGGGTTGCCATGAAATACCCTTTGCCAGGCCGTATTGCTACAAGTCATGAGGGTTGGCTTCCTGAAGAGGAGATGAAAGTTTTGGAGCAAAAATACCAACCAGAAATTGTAAAAAGAATAGGAGAATTGGCCAAGCAAGTAGGAGGGCATGGAGGAATGGACTTCTTGATGGATTGGCGATTAATAGATTGCTTAAGAAATGGTTTGCCTTTGGAACAAGATGTTTATGATGCAGCTTTATGGAGCTCTGTATTTCCTTTAAGTGAATGGTCAGTAGCCAATCGATCAACGGCTATCGATGTGCCTGATTTTACCGGCGGTTCATGGAAGCAAAACTCCCCAGTGGACATAAATTTGACTCATGGTGGAAATACAGGGATTAACCTTTAATTTAAAAACGTACACTTATGACATGTAATCTAATTAAGCCATGAGAAATTTTCTGTTTGGAAGTCTTTTTTCTATCGTCCAGCTCTTCAGTCCCAGTGTAACAAAAGCCTATGATGGTACTGCGCTGCATTGGAGTTCTCAAGATAGTTTACCCTCCGTTCTATCTGCTCAGCGGGCTGATATCTTAGGTGGAAGGATGAAGCAAAAGGCCCAAATAAAATATGCCACGCACATTTTACCGGAAACCTTGGCTGATTGGGAAAAGAAAAAAAGCGAAATAGTTCGAGAGGTAATTTTAAATAGTGGCATTAAGGTAGATCATGACCTGGAATTGGATATGAGGGTAACGGGTACTGTCCAAATGGATGGTTATGCGATAAAAAACATTTATTTTCAAACCCAACCCGGCATTTATGCTACTGCCAACCTTTATATTCCAGAGGGCAAGGGCCCATTTCCAGCTGTGATCAATATGCATGGACATTGGACTGAAGGTAAGGCTGCCGAAAACATACAATCTGTAGGGCATAGCCTGGCCAAAAATGGATATGTATGTTTGAGTATTGATGCTTTTGGCGCTGGGGAAAGGTCAACCAAACACATGGATTTCGAATACCATGGATCCAATTTAGGTGCTTCATTGATGAACGTAGGTGAGACCCTTTTGGGCGTCCAAGTGATAGACAATATGCGGGCGGTTGATCTATTGAGCAGCTTACCTTATGTGGATGCCGAAAACATTGGCGCTACAGGAGCAAGTGGTGGAGGAAATCAAACCATGTGGTTTGCTGCCATGGATGAAAGGGTTAAAGCAGCCATGCCAGTAGTGAGTGTAGGTACCTTTGAATCCGCAGTAATGGGTTCCAACTGCGTTTGCGAGTTGATGCCCAATGGACTTTCATTTACTGAGACTTCGGGTATTTTGGCACTGTATGCTCCCAGGGCTTTGAAAATGTGCAATCACAATAAGGACAGTAACTCTACTTTTTTTCCAACAGAGATGCTGAGAAGTTACCACAATGCCAAACCAGTCTTTCAGCAGTTTGGGGCCGAAGAAAAGATAGCCTATGAGTTGTTTGATTTGGAACATGGCTATTGGCCGGAAGACAGGGAAGCCATGCTTGGATGGTTTGATCTTCACTTAAAAGGTATTGGAGATGGCAGTTCCCGAAAGGAAATTCCTTTTGAAGTTCTTCCTTATGAAAAGCTTATGGTCTTTCCAAAAGGAAAGCGTGACCCATTGGTAGTAGGTCTTGCAGAGTACAGCCGGAGAAAAGGGCAGAAGTTGAGAGAAAGCTATTTAGGGCAAACCTCTATAGACAAGCAACAAGTGAAATCAGAGTTGAAAGAACTTTTGAAAATCAAGGATTATCCTAAAGTTGATAAGGTAAACAGTTATTCCTCCGAATCAGGATGGGAAAAGATTGCCTTAAAAACTTCTAATAACTTACTCACCCCGCTACTTATCAGAAAACCAAGTAATGCAGCATTGGGCTATGTTATCATTGCCACGGCAAATGGGAAACATGAAGTTCCTCAAGCAAGAATTGATGAATTAATAAATAAGGGGCAGGGGGTAGTCATAGTGGAATTGAGTGGCACAGGGGAGGCTGCTTCTAAAGAGGATCAATTGGTCGCTTACCTTACCCCTTTTCATACCCTTGCAAGAGCTAGATTATGGCTGGGAGAAACAATGCTTGGACAATGGGTTGGGGAGTTGAACATGGTCTCTGAGTTTGTGAAAGAGCATTATGCACCAGTAGATTTGACCTTTGATGGAGACAAAGAGGCAGGGTTAGCGGGACTGTATTTGGCAGCCTTGGAAGAAGGAACTTTTGAAGCACTTACCCTAAGAAATACTCCGGTTAGTTACCTTTTTGATAACCGTGAAGGAGTAGACTATTTTAGCCTTGCCATCTTCCTGCCTAAATTCCTTCAATGGGGAGATGTATCACTAGCTGCAGGATTGGCTGCCTTGCCAATTACCTTTGAGAACCCCGTAACCATGTCTGGTGAATCGATATCTGCAGCGAAGGAAAATGAATGGCAAAAGGAATTTGCCAGCATAAGAACTTATCTTAAAGGAAAAGGAAGCGTTAAATTTCAATTTTAAAACCCACCAATAGAATATAGAAGCTTAATACAAATAAACTATGAAATCGATAAACAGAAGAAAATTTATCCAAAACACGGGGCTACTTGCAGCATCTGGCCTTTTGGCACCTTCAATTAGTTATGGTTTTAAAGGGAATAAAAGCCGGGTGGTATTGGTAGGTACTGGTGGTAGAGGTATCGGTATGTGGGGTGAGCCAGTTCAGGAAGAGTACAATGACATTTTGGAATTTGTTGGGCTATGTGATGTTAATCCTGGAAGGGTGGCATACGCCAAAGAAAAAATGAAAGTCGATTGCCCTGTATATACAGATTTTGACAAGATGATGAAGGAAACCAAGCCCGATACCATGATTGTCACGACTACCGATGCGACCCATCATGAGTACATTATCAAAGGTTTGGAAGCTGGTTTGAGAGTAATTTCAGAAAAGCCGATGACTACTGATGAGTTTAAATGTCAGGAAATTTTTGATGCGGAAAAAAGGACAGGAAACAAGGTAATTGTCACCTTTAATATGCGTTACTCAGCCTATGTGCAACAGATATGGGAACTGCTGAGAAATGGAGAAATAGGGGATATAAAATCAGTAGACCTTAACTGGTATTTGGATACCAGTCATGGGGCAAGTTATTTCAGACGTTGGCATGGTGAAAAGAAGTTTGGTGGTACCCTTTTGGTTCACAAAGCTACTCACCATTTTGATGCCTTGAACTATTGGGTCGATTCTGAACCCGAGGAAGTTTTTGCTTATGGTTCTTTGGATTATTATGGAATGAAAAACAGTAAATTCAATAGTACCAACTGTAGGCCTTGTCCACATAAATCCAATTGTAATTTTTATTGGGACATTACCCAAAGCAAAAGTTCAATGGACCTGTATGTAGCCCATGAAAAACATGATGGATACTTACGTGATGGCTGTATTTATCGTAAAGAGGTGGATATTTATGATACCATGGCGGTACAGTACAAGTATGCCAATGGAGTGAAAGTAAGTTATTCCCTAACTGCCAGTTCTCCCTATGAAGGTTACAGATTGGCCATTAATGGTAGCAAAGGAAGATTAGACGCATGGATTAAGTCCTCAATGCCAACAGGAGTACCTCCTTACCAGGAAATCACGATCAGAAACCTATTCGGTAATGTCAAAAATATAAAAGTCATGCCTGAGTCAGGCGGACACGGAGGTTCTGATCCTAGACTAAAAGACAAGATATTCAGGTATCCAGATTCACCAGATCTTTACAAACAATCTGCAGGTTCTAGAGATGGAGCCATGTCTGCATTAATTGGAATAGCAGCAAGAAATAGTATTGAGACGGGAAAAATTGTCAGGATAGAAGACCTTACTTCTCTTGTTCCAGTAGCTAGAAAGGGCTGATTTATAGAACAGAATTTTCGGTGAACGAAGTTTTACCTTTAAAATGTCGATTTAATCTTAATTATTAACACATGAACCATCACAGGAGGAAGTTCTTGAAGGTTTCAGGAATGGCCGTTACTGGCTTAAGTGTATTGGAAGGTTTTGCTGCCGGGCAATCGGGAAACTATCCCCCTATGCCTATGGGAGACCCTACAAGTTTTCAAATTACACCAGCAATGGAAGAGGCCTATCAGGTAGCATTGAAGGTTTTAAAACCTACCAAGAGTCAGTTGGAAAGGGGACTTGAACTTCATCGAAATTCTGTGGTGGTTGATTGTTATGGCTTTATGCCCAGAGCCGCAGTCGATGGGGAAAGAATGAAAGTAGCTGTGGAGGAAAATGCTTCTCCTCTAGAGCTTCAGGATATGCAGGAAGACATGACCATGACAGGTTTTGTGGAAGTCAAGCGAGAAACCGAAGAGTTTATCAATGCTTGGAAAGCGTCAGGAGTTACCTGTGTCATCCAAAATTCAGGAGAGGAAGGAAGTGCCATAGAAAGGCTGCTCAAACGATTGTCCAGGTTTACCTATGCTACAGACTGGATGAAGGACACTCTGATAAAGGCCGTTACTCCTGAGGATATTTTGCTAGCAAAACAACAGAACAAGCATTCACTCTACTTTACAGGAAATGGTGTTCCTCTTCCTCAGGACTGGATTTCTGTGGAGGATGAACTACGATATATTAGGGTGTTTTACCAACTTGGTATTCGCATGATGCACCTCACCTATAATCGGCGAAATATGATTGGTGATGGCTGTGGAGAACCGAATGATGCTGGCTTGAGTGATTTTGGGAGAACGGTAGTAGAGGAGATGAATCGGGTAGGGGTGATTGTAGACATTGCTCACTCAGGATGGCAAACAAGTCTAGATGCTGCCAAGTATTCCACAAAACCAATGGTGGCCAGTCACAGTACGGTGAATTCATTGTATGAACATTACCGTGCCAAGCCTGACAATGTTATTAAAGCCATAGCTGATACAGACGGATACATGGGGATATGTTGTATACCTTGGTTCCTAGGTGGTTCAGGAGATATCGCTTCCATGATGAGGCACATTGATTATATGGTCAAAAAATTTGGAAGCGACCGGGTGGCCATCGGAACAGACGTAGCGCACAATTCTCAATACGCTGCTGAAGAAAACAAGAAAGTGCCTGCTTATAGGAAGCGTAGGAATAGATGGGAAGCACTTTGGCCAGATCCCAGAGAACCCTTTACTACCACCAAGGAGATGACGCAAAGCATGGCTTGGACCAATTGGCCATTGTTTACTGTTGGGATGGTTCAAATGGGATACTCTGACGAGGATATTCAAAAAATACTTAGCGGAAATGTATTGCGCGTAGCAAGAGCGTCTTTGAAGTAATTGCTTTTATAGGATTCTAATTTTGTATAGAAAATTTTGCAGGGAAAAGCCTATTTTAATTTTAGAAAAGTGTTTTGTTATCCCTTTCTTTCTCAATTAATTTATTAGTAACACTTTTTTAGTGTTTAATTTTCAGGCTATATAAAAAAAAGCCTTTTACTAGATGGAGATATAAACCTTGACCTTTTTATTCAATTTTATTTGTAGAACAATCTTTGCCCCCTCAAGGTCAAGGGATTTTCTGCGGTTTATTTTGTGTAGAAATGAGCCGTAAATTGAAAGCGAAATTTATGGATCAAACAGGGCAGAAAGGCTTGGAAAATGAATCAATTAAATAGCCCCTCAAAAAGGGTTTCACCTTTCTGTTTAACCCGGATAATGTAATAGATTGTCTATTGCATATTTCGGGTTTAAGCAAAGAATTAGGTAAATCTCCTGAAAAATCAGGGTACGCTACCGGATAAATGAACCCTTAATAAACCTTTGCTTAGGTATAAACTACATAGTGACGATTAAAATGTCTTTTATTTAACTTTAATATCAATTTTATGAAAATAATTCAATCAGCTAATCCAAAAGGCCTTGGTAAATCAGCAGGAGAGGCAGCAGCACCTCTTATCCGTGAGGCTATCGAACGTAAGGGGAAAGCCAATTTGATTTTAGCAACGGGTACAAGTCAGTTTGAAACCATTACTCAGCTTTTAAAAGAAGACATTGATTGGAGCAAAGTGACCGTTTTTCATTTGGATGAATACATAGGGATATCAATAACTCATCCTGCCAGTTTCCGCAAATACCTTAAAGAGAGATTTGTAGATAAGGTGGAGAATTTGGGAGCTATTCATTATATCAATGGAGAAAATGATCCGGAAAAAGAATGTGAAAGGCTAAAGGCTTTGATTTCAGACCAGGACATCGATGTGGCTTTTGTAGGTATTGGGGAAAATGGCCACCTTGCCTTCAATGATCCACCAGCTGATTTTGATACCAAGGAACCTTATTTAGTTGTGGACTTGGATGAGCCTTGCAGAAAGCAACAAATGAATGAAGGCTGGTTTGAAACCATGGAGGATGTACCGGCTAAGGCCATAAGTATGTCTATCCAACAAATCATGAAGTCAGAACATATCATTTGTTCTGTTCCTGATGAGCGTAAAGCACAAGCTGTTAAAGATTGCCTTGAAGGTGAAGTAAGCAATATGAACCCTTCTAGCATCCTGCAAGAACATTCTTCATGTAGCATCTATCTAGATGATGCATCTGCGAAGTTATTAACCAATGCTTTAGAGAAATAAACCACTAAGCCAAAAGCCCCTATTCCAAGACTAATAATTGGTCTTCGGATGGGGCTTTTTATTTTTTCATCAGAATAGAGGGTTCCATTGTCTATCTGAAGTTCTATAGCCAAACCCGGCCTGAGTTTGACTAATTGGATTTTATTTTAGTCTACTAAAGTAGTCCGCATACTGGATTCTCGGATAATTAATTCCCCAGGAAGAATGACCTCTTTGGAGGGTAGGTTTACTTTTTGAATATGTTTGAGTAGCAGTTCACAGGCAATCCTACCAATTTCAAAAGCGGATTCAGAAACTGTAGTAAGCGTAGGGGTAATAAGTGTGCAAATAGGGTCATTTGTAAAACCAACCACACCAAAATCTTGTCCTATTCGGATATTTTCTTTTTTCAACTGTACCATGGCCCCAATGGCTTTTCTGTCATTTACAGCAAATATGGCATCGGGTTTTTTGCAATGACTCATTAATGACTGTAGGTCGGTGGATCCGCATTCTTGTGAAAACCCAGTGTGGACGATCCATTCACTTCTTATGGGGATTCCATGGTGTTCCAATGCATTTAGGTATCCATTAAGTCGGTTTTGAGTAAAAATTTGATCTTGTGGACCCGTTATGTGAGCAATTTTACGAAAACCTTGGGAAATAAGGTGACTAGTGGCCTCAAAAGCCCCGTTATAATCGTCTTGTCTTACTTTGGAGGCCTCGAGAGGGTTGGTTCTGTCAAAAAACACAACGGGAATTCCCTTGCCAATGACTTCATGAACGTGGTCGTAGTTACTTGCACAAGTAGAAATAAGTATTCCATCAAGTCCTGATAGGGTAAGGTTGCTCATTATAAGCTTTTCCCTTTCTTCAGAATCATTGGTCAGGTAAAGAATAATGTTGTAATTAAAATCGTAAGCGATTTTTTGAATACCCGTAATAACTGTCGAAAAATAGTAATTGGTTATAAAAGGTAAAATTATCCCAATATTATTGGTCTTGCCTTGAGATAGTCCACGTGCATTGAAGTTCGGTTTGTAATTTAGTTCTTTTGCTTTTTCAAGTACCAGTTGTTTTGTTTCGAGGCTCACATCAAAAGTGTCGCGCAAAGCCCTGGAAACTGTAGAAACTGAAATATTCAATTCCCTCGCAATGTCTTTTATGGTTATAGTCTGATGTAGCATTTAGATTTTTGTAATACTGTCCCATAATATGCTGTTTTTTTAATAAATATGAAATATCAAATGTATGGACCGGTAGAAATTTTTTACGATATGCTTTAGCTAAGCGTGAGTTTGGCTTGGGAATAAAAACCAATAAATTTGATTTAATTTGGTGAAAAATGAAGTCCTTTTACAAGCTTTTAAATTTTGTTTTGAAGTTTTTTTAAGGACATCTGTTTTTTGCAGGAGTGTTTGAGAGAGTAGATAAAATCGAAAGTTTTAGTGGATTATCTTTCTGATTTACCACCCAGCACTTGATTCCGCTATATTATACCTAGAATCCGAAAAAATCAGTCGCAAAACTTTTATTTAACAGAATAAGGCAGTAAATTTTAATATGCTTGTGGGGTGACTTCGGATCAAGGTTAAAATTGATTGATTCAACCAATATTAATTTAATAAAGATTGATCTAAGTAGCCTGATGGACATTGTGTTGATATAGAGAAAAAAGTAGAAATAGAGTTTTCAAAATGCAATTTCATGTAGTTAAAAAAAACCTGAAATTACCAGGGTTTTTGCTACAAAATTGATTTGCGATTGCTTATTCCTGATTCAATAGTCAATACTCAATTTCAATTCTATTAAACCCGAATAATACGTTTACTATTGCCATGATTGGTGGAGATAAAAAATTGATCACTGGGATTATAAATTATGGCAGTTGACTGCTACGATGAAGTTCCGAAAAACAACGATTGACTGATTATGAAGTGATTGTAGAATCTAATATGATTATTATTGGGTATTTCGGATTTAAAGGATTTAGTAACAAATGGATTGGCGACTACCTAACCAAGTCAAGCTGTAATTGCCATTCTATTACTGTAGTTTGATTGAGTTATAATTATTATGGGGCTATCCAGCAGGGAAAATAGAGACCTTCAATTAACACTTACTCCTGAAGGAGAGACTTCGGAAGGAGGGAATACGACTTCCAAGAATCTCAAACATAGTAATGATGATACCATGCTTTGGCGGCAGTTTAAAGCCGGGAATGAAGTGGCGTTTTCAGCCCTTTATAAACGCTATATTGTATTGTTATATAACTATGGCGAAATAATTACCTCTGATCGGGAATTGATTGAAGATAGTATCCATGACCTTTTTGTAGAACTCTGGAAAAACAGAAAAACTATAGCACAAGCAGATTCTGTTCGTTATTATTTGTACAAGGGCCTGAAAAGGAAAATTTTTAAAAACCTGGAGAAAAAAAGAAAACTACCTCTTAAAGAAGCATTCAATGATCACGATTTTGAAATAGTCTTGTCCCATGAATTTGGAATAATTGCGGGAGAAATTTCTACCATAAAAAAAGCACAAATTCTTAAAGCACTCAACGAGCTTTCACGAAGGCAAAAGGAAATTATAGTATTAAGGTTTTATGATGGGATGGAGTTTAGCGAAATTGCTAAATTGCTGGATATCAGCCAAAAATCCACTTACACCCTACTCTACAGGGCTCTAGCCGCAATGAAAGGAAGTATGGAGAATATCCTATTGCTTTCGTTTCTATTAAAGATGTATTCAATAGGGGAATAACTTTATTTGATAGTTCTTCTAGTCGTAAAATATTTTTTTTAAAAATTTTCTAAATTTTTTGAGGTAATTTCCTTTTTACCTAGCCCTTAGTATATATACACCGGAAATGTGAAGGAATTTCCCATCCTTTATTCCATAAATGACTGTAAATGAAATCGGATATTCATTCTATTTATAATTTATTATCAGACCCTTCTTTCCTTGATTGGATAAAAAATCCCAATGGAGAAAACAATAGGTACTGGGAAGAATGGCAAGGGACAAACCCAGAAAGAAAAGCACAAGTTAAGCAAGCAAAGGCAATAGCCTCTTCCATAGATTTTAAAAAAACCAGTATTGAGAATATTCGACAGGATTTGATTTTTCAACGGATTCAGAATTCAATCAACAAAGAAAACGAAGACGCAATTCCGAAAGGATCAACAAAGAATAATAAGTTTAAAGAACAAGCATCCATAAGAATTTGGATGAGGTGGGCAGCCATATTTGTTGGTTTATTAGTGGTTAGTAGCATTTATTATTTTGCTTTTAACGAGGATATTATTTCACACACTACTGCCTTTGGAGAAACCAAAAACATTACACTTCCAGATGGATCTGAAATAAAGCTAAATGGAAATTCCACTCTGACCCATTCCAGGATTTGGGAAAAGGATGAGATTCGGGAGGTATGGCTTGAGGGAGAAGGCTATTTTACAGTAAATCACCTTGGTGATCAGCAGAAATTTATTGTTCATGCAACATCTGATTTCAATGTAGAAGTGGTAGGTACTGAATTCAATGTCCTGAATCGAAGTGGTAAAACGAAAGTTGTTTTGTCATCTGGAAAGGTTATGCTCAACCTGCAAAATTCGGCTAAAGCTGAGCGATTGCAGATGCTGCCTGGCGAAATGGCCGAGTATACGCACAATGACCAGATTTTGACAAAGAAGGAAGTGGACCCGATGGTCTATACATCTTGGAGAAACAATCGATTGCTCTTTGATGACACCTCATTGCTTGAAATCAAATCCATTTTGGAATCTACATATGGACTGACTGTAATAGTTGAGGATGAAAGCCTACTGGAAAAACGCTTGTATGGGTCTGCACCCAGCAATGACATAACCTTATTGCTTAAAGGTCTTGAAAGAAGTCTCGGAAATCAAATTTCGATTGAAGGAAAATTGGTCACTATAAAATAAAGCCTAAGAGGGAATAGAGAAAAAAGGATTGCGCAATAGAATTGGATTTATTAAACCACTATATAGATTACCTAATGCCCTTCTATCGGTTTTAATCTCAACTGATTAAATACCTAAAGGAAAGGAAATAAGATTTAACCAAAAATGGTCATTATCAATGCGTTAACTTAATTGTTGTATTGAAAGTGATCTGCATCTATAACTAACAACCTAACAATTGCGAATATGAAAAAACTTAACAAAATTAAATTTTCATTACTCATCTTCATGGTTGGGATAATGAATGTACAAGCCCAGGAACTCGCACTGAGGGATGATCCGCAGACGGGATACGTCAAGAAAAAGGTCGAAATTAATAATTTGAAGACTTTGATTAAGGTACTGGAACCAATGTATGAGGTTTCTATTGTTTGTAACAGTGATTTGATTCATACAAAAATCTCTTATAATGTATCAGACAAATCAAAGTCTGTAGAAGAGCATCTTTCCAAAATGACCTCTAAGAGCAATTTGAGCTATCATAAATTGGATGATGGATTTTATGTGATCACAGATAAGGAGGAGAAAGGAGCCATTAACAATGATGCAGCCCCAATTAATCTCCCTGCCGCTAAATCCAATAATTCTGGAAAGAAAGAAACCAACAGGACAGAAAAAGTGGAGGAAGTGAGCATTTCCGGAACTGTTTCCTCAGAAAATGGAGAAACATTACCTGGGGTAAATGTGCTTCTTAAAGGAACCAATATTGGATCTGTTACTGATATGGATGGAAAATACTCCATCACAGCGCCAAATGGCAATGGAACCTTGATTTTCTCCTTTATAGGCTTTACTTCCCAAGAAATTCCGATCGGTGGAAGAAGCATTATTAATGTGACCATGGTAGATGAATCCCAGGCCTTAGGAGAGGTAGTGGTTACTGCCTTTGGACTGGAAAGAAAAAAGGAATCTTTGGTTTATTCAGTGACTGAAGTGAAAGGTGAGGAATTTACCAAATCCAGAGAAACCAATTTAGCGAATTCATTGACAGGTAAAATCGCTGGTGTAAATGCAACGAGTATGGCAAGTGGGCCAGGCAGTTCCAGTCGTGTAGTAATTAGGGGGAATGGCTCATTAAATGGCAATAACCAACCACTATATGTAATCAATGGTATGCCTATCTCTAATAGACCTTCTACTGTAAAGGATCAGGCCAATGGAGCTACAACGGATTTGGGAGATGGAATATCGAGTATAAACCCTGATGACATCGAATCCATAAGTGTGCTAAAAGGCGGTGCTGCTGCTGCATTGTATGGAAGTCAGGCGGCGAATGGAGTTATCCTTATCACAACCAAAAAAGGTACAAGACAACAAAAGGGGATAGGCATAGAGCTTAATTCAAATTTCACGCTAGGAACCATTAATATTTTCCCAGAATACCAATATGAATATGGACAAGGTAGCTTAGGCGTACGTCCACAAAGTCAAGGAGAAGCAATCAGTACAGGGCGTTTGTCTTATGGAGAGCCGATGGATGGTCAACCTTACGTACAATTTGACGGAGTTGAGCGGCCTTATTCACCTGTGAATGTTAAAGACAATATTAAAGCATTCTACAGAAACAGTACAAATATTGTCAATACGGTATCGTTCTCAGGAGGCAATGAGTCTGTCCTCTACAGAGTTTCAGCTTCAGATCTTCAGTCAGGTGCCATTGTACATGGGTCTACCTATGATCGACAAACTGCCAATGTTAACTTGAAAGCTTTTTTGAGTGATAAATTGAGTTTTGATACCCAGGTGCAATACAACTATGAAGTAGGCACCAATCGTCCAGGTGTTGGGTATGTAGGAACAAACTCAGCATGGGGAGTGTATTTGCTTGCCAATACAGTAGACGTTACGGATCTTGCTCCAGGATACAATCCCGAAACAGGACAGGAAGTAGAATGGCAACACGTAAACCAAGCTACTAACCCATACTTTGCCAGAGACAGAATGGGTAATCAGGATGTGAAAGACAGGGTTATTGCTCAGGGAAGTTTGACGTATGATCTATTGCCTAATTTATTTATTAAAGCGGATTTTATGCGTGATTTTAGTAGCTGGAGAGAAGAGGATTTCTATCCGGTTGGCACAGCATTCAGACCATTGGGAACTTACCGTTCTCAAGAAGAACTTCGTACCCGTTCCAATGGACGTGTGATTGCCAATTACAATACCACTTTCGGAAACGGTATTAATCTAACAGCTATGGTTGGAGGTAATTTGGAAAGAGATATACTGGATGTGTCTAACCTTATAGGATCCGAATACATTATTCCAGACTGGATTAGCCCTGTTAACTTAAATATTTTGGCACCTTCCAAAGGTTTTTATAGAACAGGTACCAATTCAGTATTCAGTTCTCTGGATTTTAACTTTAAAGAAACTTATTACTTGAGTATCACAGGAAGACAAGATCAATTTTCTACACTTAATCCTGGTAATAATAAAATCTTTTATCCATCAGTTGGTGGTAGTGTGATCTTATCCAATGCTTTTGATCTTCCTGATGCGATTAGCTTCGCCAAGTTGAGAGGTTCTTGGGCTCAGGTAGGTTCTGCTACTGTGGATGCTTATGCCATTAACCAATTGTATGGCTTCCGTTTGGGAGGACATTTAGGCGTGCCGGTACAAACTTCAAGTTCAGCGATTTCAAACCCTGAATTGAGACCTTTGACTTCTACTACATCGGAAATAGGCTTTGATGCTCAATTTTTCGACAATAGGTTTGGTATTGACTTCACGCTTTATAGTAAAATCAACCAGGATGACATCGTTTCTACTTCCATTGCCCCTTCTTCGGGAGCTACATCCACCTTATTGAATGTAGGTGAAATCAGCAATAAAGGGATAGAGTTACTATTGACCGGTAACCCAATTAGAACTTCCGTTTTCTCTTGGAATGTAAGCTATAATCTTGCTTACAATAAAAACAGAGTACTTACTCTAGCACCGGGTCAGGCAACAGGTAACAGCAGTTTGCTAGGTAAAGATTCTAGTACAAGGTTTGGTAGAAGTTATGAGTATAATGAAGATGGTATCAGAGTTTACAATAGCCTAAGTGGATACGCAATGTTAGGTCCAACTATGCCACTTGGAATAGGTGTTCCTCCTTATACTATGGGATTTGAAAACACCTTTACTTACAAGAACTTTTCCCTGAACGCACTAATTGATGCGAAATTCGGAAATCAGTTCTTTTCACAGGCCAAGCAATACATGTGGAGATTCGGTTTTCTTAAGGAAACCCTTCCAGGAAGAGACAATGGCCTGACCGTTGAAGGCGTGGATGAAAATGGAGATGCATTTTCTAAAACCTGGCCTTCTAGCTTTATGTCCACATATTATAACAATGATGGACAGTATGCTACTAATTTTATGATTGATGGAAGTTTTGTGAAATTAAGAAGTGTTGTGTTAAACTATAACATCCCAGTTGATAAACTGAATTTCGTTAACCTGACAACAGCACAAATATCTTTGGTTGCAAGGAACCTTGCCATACTATATAGAAACTCTGATCATTTCGATCCTGAGCAAGCATCAGATCCTAATAGCAACTCTCAGAATTTCTCTGGGGTAATGCTTCCCAGGACTAGAGAGATAGGTTTTAATTTAAGGATAGGTTTTTAATGAAAAGCATCCTGCATTTCACCAATTTATTTCTTAACCAATATGATATTATGAAAAAGTATTCAAATATATATATAATAGGTCTTGCCATGGCATTGGTGGGTTTGACCTCCTGTAATGATTTTACAGATAGTCTGAGCGACTTAAATAAGAATCCCAATGCTTATGAAGAGGTTATACCGGAATTTCTGTTTACCAATTCCTTGCTCGATGGGGTGTCCTTTAACTTCACCAATGGAGCAGATGGGCAACATTTTATCTTTGCCCAAGCAATGCAGCATTTTGCCACCCACTCTGAAGTAAGAGGTACGGGTGATAAATATTTCAATGAAAGTGCCGCAAGAAGTCATTGGGCTGTTTACAATACCGCTCTTGCTGATAATGAGCGAGTGATCAATGGCGTGAAGGATGATCCCAATTCGATCAATATGCTTTCTGCAGCGAGGATATGGAAAGTCTATATGTTTCATCTGGTTACGGATTTACATGGAGATGTACCTTATTTTGAAGCATTGAAAAGTGCTGAAGGATTATTACAGCCTAAGTATGATACACAGGAAGCCATCTATGAAGACATGCTAAAAGAATTGGAGCAGGCAGGAAGTTCATTTAATCCTTCTCTCCCTACTTTTGGTCCTTCTGATTTATTTTATGGCGGAGACATAGACAAATGGAAAAAGTTTGCCAATTCACTTATGCTTCGATTAAGTATGCGCTTGACGGAGGTTCGTCCGGATTTGGCAGAAACCTGGGCCAAAAAAGCAATTGCTGGTGGAGTGATTATGACCGACGAAGAAATTGCTAAAGTCACTTACCTTGATGGTCAAATAGAACACAGTAGGAATCCTAAAGCTGCCAATCTCCTTGTGCAGGATTACCAGAATCCACAGGCAGGGGTTAGTAATACCCAAGGTGGAAAATATGCCGAGACTTTAATCGAACATTTAAAAGCAACAGGAGACCCTAGGTTGAACGTTATTTCCGTAGTTTGGGTGGACAATCCTGATGGAGACGGATATGTCTACGACACAGCTACAAGTATTCAGAGGGGAATGAAAAATGGAGCCTTATTCGGTGAGCCTGACGATTTTCACACCTATTCTGAACCACATCCAAATACAGTATTGAGTTATGCCAGCCCAGTGTTGACAATGACCAATGCCGAGACCAACTTATTGCTTGCGGAAGCCAGTATCAGAGGTTGGTACACAGGTAGTGCAAAAGCAGCCTATGAAGATGCAGTAAGAGCAGGAATGAGACATTGGGCGCTATTTGGCGATGAGGGTATCATTTCAACTGAGAAAATTGAAGCTTATATTGCTAAGAATCCATTTATGGAAAGCGGTTCGTTTGAGGAAAAACTTGAGCAAATAAGTACCCAAAAATGGGTGTCATTGCTTCTCGATAATTATGAGATATTTTCTAACTGGAGAAGAACTGGTTATCCGGAGTTAATTCCAACCAATTATCCTGGTAATATTACTGGTGGTACCATACCTAGAAGGCTTATTATTCCAGATTCCGAATTGAATCTTAATGAGGATAATTTTATGGAAGCTTACAATAGACAAGGTGTTGGTAATTTATTGACAAGTACTGTTTGGTGGGATCCCAAATTCCCAAGATAGATTAACTTATTTCTAACAATAAATATAACCTGAGTTCGATGTACTATTGGTCGAACTCAGGCTTGTATTTTGGTAACAATAAAAATAGTCGACCAAATTAAATATGAGGAGAAAAAGACAAACTATAAGTCAACATCCATTTTTTGTAAAGCAACTTTGCGGGAAATCCCAATGGTTATTGGCCTTTCTGTTGGTAATCTCAATAGGAATGGTGAAGGCGGATTATATCCCAGATCCAGACCCAATACTGAACGAGATCAGGATTGAAAGACATCAGCCGGTAAAAATGAGAGATGGGGTGATTCTTTATGCCGATATCTATCGACCGGTAAAAGACGGGAAATATCCTGTCATATTGACCCGTACTCCATACGGCGTACAAAGAGATGGGGTACATCATGAGCGAATGATAAAATTTGCGCAAAGAGGGTATGTGGCTATCGTTCAGGATGTAAGAGGGAGATATGAAAGTGAAGGCTTGTGGGATCCATTTAGAGATGAGGCCAACGATGGTTTTGATACCATAGAGTGGGCTGCAAAATTGGAATGTTCAAACGGTAAAGTAGCCACACAGGGTGGTAGCTATTTGGGGCATAACCAATGGGCTGGAGCCAGTCAGGATCCGTCTGGTTTGGTAGCGATTTTTCCATCCGTAGCCTCTACCAATGTATATGCCAATTGGATTACCATGGGTGGGGCTTTTAGATTGAGCTTTAACTATGGTTGGGGAGTGGTGAGAATGCCAAATAAGATCATGTTGCCACAACATTGGCACACGGCCAAGTATACTCCCGAAGAACTAAAGTATGAAAACATACTGTATCATCTACCGCTCAAGGATGGTGACTTGGTAAGTGCGGGGAAAGCTGTTCCTTTTTATAGGGATTGGATCGCCCATGAATCTTACGATGAGTATTGGAAGTCTGTAAGTGATGAAGAGCGATTTAGTAAGATCACCGTTCCTGCCTACAATACGGGAGGTTGGTTTGATATCTTCGTGATGGGTACAATCAACGGGTATGTAGGGATGAAAAACCATGGAGGAACTCCGGAAGCAAGAAAGGGCACTAAATTGCTTATAGGGCCTTGGGGACATGGCCCTTCTTCCTCATTTGGTGACATGAAATTTACCGATGATGCTTATATAGATCTATTTGAGGAAGAGTTGAAGTATTATGACTTCCACCTGAAAGGAATTCAAAATGGATTGGACAAAGAAAAGCCTGTTCAAATCTATTATATGGGGGAAAACAAATGGCGTCATGAAGACGACTGGCCTATTCCCGAAACACAATACAAGGAATTGTACCTTGGAGGAGATGCACCAGCCAATTCTGGTAGAGGTGGAGGAAAGTTGAGTTTTGAAAAACCAAGTAAAGCAGTTACTGATACCTATACTTATGATCCGCAAGTTCCGGTACCTACTTATGGCGGGAACAACTGCTGTGGCACACCTACACAATCAGGACCAAAGGACCAACGAATCCTCGAGAGGCGAAACGATATATTGGTTTACACTTCTGAGTTTTTAACAGAACCTATAAGTATAGCTGGGCCGGTTTCCATGAAGCTATTTGCAGCTACCGACGGTCTTGATACAGATTGGATGATAAAATTGGTAGATGTTTATCCTGATGGGAGTGCTTACCCAATATCCGAAGGAATTTTGAGAGCAAAGTTCAGAAATGGAACAGACAAAATAGAGCTATTGAAGCCCAATAAGGTATACGAATACGAAATAACCCTTACCGGAACTGCCAATGTATTCCTTCCCGGTCATAGAATAAGGGTGGACATTACTTCAAGTAATTTTCCTCAATTTGACCGAAATCCAAATACTGGGGCACCATTGGGAAGCAGTACAGAGACCCGGGTTGCGCAACAAACAATTCACCATGGAGGGCCTAAGCCCAGTCATATACTGTTGCCAATTGTTCCTGGTTTCTAAAGATTGTATATAGAAAAACCACTCACTAATAACCACTAATTCTCTAATCCATTCTCTGAAGTCAATTCGGGGAATGGATTATTTTACTAAGATAGAATGGTATGATCAATGGCTTGCAAATGCCTTGGTTTATGTGAGATTTGCACCATTCATCAAAAATGCCCAATCAAATTTAGGGATAAGTGCCCAAAATCAAATTAGATTTGCATATTTGAAGGTGTTTTATTACCCACATGTTTTAAATTTACTCCTGTTATGACTATTAAAATTCATCAAATACTATTACTGACAATTTTTCTTTTAGTTGGTCAGTTAGAATCCACTTTTGCACAAAATTCAGGTAACGATCCCGAAGCAAAATTAAAGGAAATGGGAATAACCCTAAAAGTTCCTGGCGAGCCTACAGCTAATTTTGTATTGGCCGTTCAGGTTGGTAACCTGGTATTCCTTTCAGGCCATGGCCCTATGCAAGAAAATGGTGAATACATGAAAGGTAAAGTTGGTTCAGAGTTTACTGTAGAACAAGGAGCAGAAGCTGCAAGATTGACAGGGATTTCACTATTGAGCTCACTTAAACATACCATAGGATCACTTAATAGAGTAAAAAGAATCGTAAAAGTGCTTGGAATGGTCAATTGTGTACCTACTTTTGAGCAGCAGCCAATAGTTATGCATGGATTCTCTGATTTTATGGTTGAAGTATTCGGTGAGAGTGGTAAACATGCGCGTTCTGCTGTAGGTATGGGGTCTTTACCTTTTGGCATTCCTGTAGAAATTGAGATGATAGTAGAGCTGAAAGAAGAATAAAACAAAAATATTAAATAAATCACCTAACATTTATAATACCATCTGCTTTGAAAATACATGGGATTTATAAAATAATAATAGCATGCGCCATTTTGCTTTTTATTGCAGTGTTGGTGTTGCTATTTACTCAGAATACAAGCTACTTAGGTCCGGTTCTGATGGCGTTTTTTTTAATGACAGCTATTGGGGTTAGGGCATTTCAAGCAACCAAAGGACTTTCCTTTACTTTAATAATACTGACGGTAGTTGCTACAGCATTAAATTTCCCGAATTATTTTCTAGAATTCAGAGGGTATGAATTGGCAGGTTTAATAACGCCATTGATTCAAGTGATCATGTTTGGGATGGGAACCTCGATGGGGATAAAGGATTTTATTGCCCTAGGGAAATCCCCGAAATCGGTAATTGTAGGTGTGTCAGCACAGTTTTTATTAATGCCTTTGATCGCTTTCTCCTTAGCTTCAGCAAGTGGTTTTTCCCCTGAAATTTCTGCCGGCCTTATTTTATTGGGATGTGCACCTGTATCCGTGGCTTCCCCAGTTTTTGCTTATTTGGCCAAGGCAAATGTAGCCCTTTGCATCACCATCGTATCTGTAACCACCCTTTTGGCTCCCTTGTTTATCCCTGTATTAATGAAATTTTATGCAGGCGGATTTATTCCTATTGATGTTTTGGGTATGATGTGGAGTATCGTTAAAATGGTGCTTTTCCCTATTGGTGCAGGCTTGATTTTTAATAAGTTTCTGCATGGTAAGGCCAAATGGTTGGATGCTTCCATGCCAATCGTATCTATGGTGGGCATCGCTTTCATTGTGGCCATAATTATGGCAGCAGGAAGAGAAAGCCTTTTGAATATGGGCTTGATGTTGGTGCTGATGGTCCTGTTACTTAACCTCCTAGGTTACTTATCGGCCTATTGGATGGCTCGGCTTTTCAAATTGGAAGAACAGCATTGCAGAACAATTTCAATAACAACTGGTATGCAAAATGCGGGACTTGTATCTGGTATAGCCAAAGAGATGGGAAAAATAGCCACAGTAGGGCTAGCTTCTGCTGTTTGTGGGCCTTTGATGGGTTTCACTTCATCTGTTTTAGCCTCTTATTGGAATGGTAAAAATTCGCCGGAATCCCTCGATGCCAATCTTTCGGAAGTTGTTAAAGAGGATGAAAAAGGCAATATAGGGCTTTCAGGGGAGTCTTGATTGGCCTAATATATAAAACAAAACTTTGGTCTTAAGCTTTTATTAAATAGATACTTAATTGTCCAAAGAGATTAAAATTAAAATTAAGAAAGTATGAAAACCAACTACATAAAACGACTTGCTTTTAAAAACGCATTGTTTGCTGTGATTTTGATAATGACCATTCTAAGCTTTAACTCCTTTGCGCAGGTAGCGAAAGAAAACCTTCGTCCCGCAGCAATGGGTAAAAAAGGAATGGTGGCTTCAGCGAATCCTTTGGCAAGTCTTGCAGGCCAGAAAGTTTTGGCTAATGGTGGAAATGCCATTGATGCCATAGTTGCAGCGGCAGCCTCATTGAATGCCGTAGAACCTTATATGTCCGGTACTGCTGGTGTAGGGTACATGCTCTTTTACTCGGCCAAAGAGGACAGGGTGAGATCACTTGTGTTTGGTGGTTGGGTTCCCAAATCTTTTAAAACCCAATCTTTAAAGGGTGAAGCAAAAGCTGCTGATGGTGCAGGTCATGGTGCCATTGAAACAGTGGGACCTAGAATTGTAGCCATTCCCGGAAATCTTGCCGGATGGAATAGAGCTTTGGAAGATTATGGAACCATGACCTTAAAAGAGGTATTTGAACCAACCATTGATTATTTAGAAAATGGTGTTCCAATTACCGAGTTTGATCAAGCCATGTGGAGAGGTACTGTCGAAAGAGTAAAACCTCACAAGGAATCAGTAGCCATACTTTTTAAGGATGGAGAAAATCCTTATGAAATTGGTGATATTTTTACCAATAAACCTTTGGCAAAAACCATGAGACGAATAGCTGATGAAGGTATTGAAGTTTTTTATCAGGGAGATATTGCGGAACAAATTGCCGCAGCATTTAAAAAAGACGGAGGTTTTATTACGGTAGAAGATTTGGCAATGGTGCCAGGTCGCGTACAATGGACAGATCCTATCTCAATTGATTATCGGGGATACAAAGTGTACAATAACCCTCCTCCGGGTATGGGAATTCAGCAGTTGCAAACCTTGAAAATCATGGAAGGCTTTGACTTGAAAGCCATGGGGCACAATAGCACCGAATACCTTGCCCATTTAATGGAAGCCATTTACTTGAGTAGAATAGATACTGACAAGTATGTAGGTGATCCTGATTATGTTGATGTACCTGTTGACAGGTTGCTTTCTGATAGTTATCTTGATGAACAACGCAAGAAAGTGGTTGAAAGGGTGAAGAACCGTAAAATAGCAGAAAAAAGTGATTTCACTGAATCTGAACTTGAGTTGTTGGGGAATTTGAAAGACAAGATGGATCCAAAGTACCAGTACGCTACCACTAGTCTTTCTGCAATGGATCAATGGGGCAATGCGGTGGTAATCATCCAAACTCACGGTGGAGGCTTTGGCTCTGGCTATGTAGCAGGAAAAACCGGATTGATTTTCAATAGTGCCATAGATTGGATGGAAAAAACACCAGGATTGGCCAATAGTGTAGAGCCATGGAAGGCCGTAGGTTGGTGTGTAGGAGGTATGATGCAATTCCATAAGGATGGCAAACCTGAATTGGTGGTAGGTTCTCCAGGTAGTTTTGGGATTTTGCAGTCTGTACCGCAGGTAGCCATGAATTATGTTGATTTTGGTATGAACATACAGGATGCCATTAGTGCGCCTAGGTTTCGATGGAAAGACGAATTGGGATCTGTTCCAGCTAAAGAAATTATAATTGAAACCAGAGTAGATAATGAGGTCCTCAAAAGTTTAAGACAAATGGGCTACCTTTTGGATACCAGTTTAGGAGATTGGTCCATGACGGTGGGCGGTGCGCAAGGCGTTTCCATAGACAGAAAAACCGGATGGATTATGGGAGGTGCTGACCCAAGAAGAAATGGTTATGCAGTAGGCTGGTAAAAAACTGGCTATAATTGGTTAATCTCCAGGAGACAACACTTTTGGGTATTGATGCCAAATGCATAAACGATAAGTAACCTTAAAAAATTAACCGCTATTGGCTATAAACATGAACAACGAAAAAGAAAACCCACGAAGGAATTTTATAAAGAAATCAGCTTTGGCGGCCACTGCTATCAATTTATCAGGCTTGTTCTGGGAATCTGAAGCAAAAGCCATGGCTAAAGTCATTGAGTTAAACAGTGATAAGCCTGCTTCTGAGCAAAAAACAGTTGCCTTGATTGCTAATATCTACAGAAACAGTGCCCATGTTGATGTAATTGCCACCAAGCTTTTTGTAGGGATACCTACGGATGATGGCATGGTAGCTCCTCAAGTAAAGATTGTATCGGTTTGGATTGACCAGATTGGAGACAATGATACAGGGGTACAGATTGCCGGTATGAATGGTGCAAAAATGTACGATACCATTGCAGGTGCATTGACCCTTGGGGGAGACAAGTTGGCTGTTGATGCCGTGATATATGTGGGAGAGCATGGTGATTATGACAAAAGTCGCTATGGTATAAAAATGTACCCGAGAATGAATTACCTGGAGCAGATTTTTAGGGTATTTGATGCCTCTAACAAATCAGTTCCTTTGTTCAATGACAAGCATTTGTCGTACAGTTGGTTGGATAGCAAATGGGTTTATGACAGGTCTAAGGAATTGAATGTGCCAATGATGGCAGGATCTTCTTTGCCTTTTTGCTGGAGGGATAAACCACTGGAACATCCGCTAGGAGTGAAAATCTCTGAAGCAGTCGGGATTGGTTATGCTTCTCTGGATGCTTATGGTTTCCATGTAGCAGAGATTCTACAATGCATGGTGGAAAGAAGAGAAGGAGGGGAAACTGGTGTTTCTAGTGTGCTAGGACTTAGTGGATCCGATGTGTGGAAAGCCATGGATGATGGTCGCATCAACCTGGAATTGGTGGAAGCTGCTTGCAGTAAAATTCAAGGTAGAAAAGAAGGGAATATGCGGGATTTGGTAAAAGATCCAAATGCTATTATCGTTGAATATACAGATGGCACCAAAGGTGCGATTGTAATGCTCACAGGATATGTTAATCAGGGTTGGGCTTATGCAGCCAACACTTCCCAAGGCCAGGTAGCTACTGAATTTGTGCTGGACCATAGCATGAGTTATTCTCATTTCAGTTACCTGACACTCAATATCCAGAAGTTTATTGTCACAGGCAAGCCAACAGCCCCAGTGGAGCGAACCTTGTTGACAAGTGGTATTTCAGATATGGGTATCCGGTCTCTTGTAGACGGTAAAAAAATTGAAACACCATTCTTGAATATTAAATATTCCGCAGCCGGTTTTGATCCTATCAGACCAACAGCTCCTCGTCCTGAAGGACAAAGCGTAGGCCCATGGCCTCCTAAAGGCTATGAGTTTATTATTCCTGAAAGGTTTAAAAAATAAAAATGGAGGGCCCAAAAGGCATTTCCAAAAGAATGCAAGCGTCATCAACGAGGAATATTATTCCCTTGTAGATGACGCTTTTTAATTTTATCCGTTCAGTAATTGATTGCTAGCATATATAGGATTTGCACTTTTTAATCCTGATTTAATAATTTAATGTTGAATTGGTGCTTTTGAAATGGGCTGATAAAGGCGACATATAATAACTGTCCCGCTAATCCGGACGCATTAAAATCCCCCTTAAAGGGGGCAGGGGGATTTTTTATCAATACTTAATATTACTCCTAATAAGCCCAAATCCGCACACATCTACAAAAAGTAAGGCTTTTAAACCCTCTTGGTTTTCGGACATTTCTATTTTATCGGACTTAAGGAAATCAATAAAATGGACTACTCAAAATGACATAATCTGGCTTAATTTGATAAAACATTTTTAATTATTACACCAAAGCCCTAATTTTCCCGATCATAACAATAAATCATATACTTAATGGAAAAATATACGTCTATAATAGCAGGCTTGCTTTTGTTTCTCGGCCTTACAGGCTGTGGTCAAGCGTCTGAAGAGCAAAGCACCTCTGACCGACCAAACATAGTGTTTATCATGTCAGATGATCATGCCTATCAGGCCATTTCTGCTTATGACAATACGCTGATCGAAACGCCTAATATCGATAGAATTGCGAAAATGGGTATGCTTTTCACCAATGCTACGGTGACAAACTCCATTTGTGCACCTTCCAGAGCCACGATTTTGACAGGAAAGCACAGCCATATCAATGGAAAGGTAGACAACCATTTTCCTTTTGATACCACCAATGTGACTTTTCCGCAGATTTTTCAGGAGGCAGGTTACCAGACAGCCATGTTTGGCAAGTTGCATTTTGGAAATAGCCCAAAAGGTTTTGATCAGTTCAAAATCCTACCCGGGCAGGGAAAATATTACAATCCGGTCTTTATCACCAAGGATGAAGGTAAAATAGAAGTGGAAGGTTATGTCACAGATATCATTACTGACATGACGCTAAATTGGTTGGAAAATGAGCGCACCAAAGAAGATCCTTTCCTACTTTTTTACCTGCACAAAGCGCCTCACAGAGAATGGCTTCCTGCAGGCAGACATGTAGAAGAGTTTACCAAAAGGTCTTTCCCGGAGCCTCCAACCTTGTTTGATGATTATTCAGGTAGAGGTCGAGCGGCGCACGAAGCTGAAATGAATTTGCTTACCGATATGCACTGGGCGGGAGATTCTAAAATTCCACCGGCAGTGATGGATGAGTTGGGCATAGCCCCCAATTCCAGTTGGGACAAAGCTGCCTTTGATGGAGAAGTAGGACGCATGAATCCGGAGCAACGCGCTGTTTGGGATGCTTCCTACAATCCGATGATCGAAGATTTTAAAAAGGCCTATCCGAACATGACTGATACCGACAAGATGAAGTGGAGGTACCAGCGTTACATGCAGGATTATTTGGGTACCATCAAAGCGGTCGATGAAAACGTTGGCCGTGTATTGGACTATTTGGAAGCCAATGGCCTGATGGAAAACACCATTATCGTTTATACTTCTGACCAGGGATTTTATCTTGGTGAGCATGGCTGGTTTGATAAACGCTTTGTATATGACGAATCTTTTAAAACACCATTGTTGGTAGCTTGGCCCGGAAAAGTAGCTCCAGGTTCTACAACCAATGAAATGGTTCAAAATCTGGATTTCGCCCAGACCTTTCTGGCTGCAGCAGGGATAGAAGCTCCCAAAGATATGCAGGGTGAAAGTCTCTTACCATTATTGACAGGAGAAGGTGAATGGACACGAGATGCAGTGTATTATCACTATTACGAATACCCTTCTGTGCATATGGTGAAGCGTCACTATGCCATTGTCACCAAAGAATACAAACTGGTACATTACTATTTTGATGCAGATGAATGGGAGTTGATCGATAGAATCAATGATCCAATGGAACTGAAAAATGTCTATGATGATCCTGCCTACGCAGAAATTCAAGCAGAATTGCATGAGAAATTGGATGGCTTAAGAGAGAAATATGGTGACAACTCAGAGATCTCTCAAAAATACCTGAATGAGTATTTGGATTTTCTTCAGGAAAACGAATCCTACGCAGGAGGGAAAAACACCGAGCTATTGGATAAAATATTTGACGGTAGAGAGCCTTCAAATAAATAAAAAAACCAGGAACCAATTGGTTTCAATTTACAATGCTTTTATCCCTCCGCCACCAAGGAGGGATTTTTTTTCGTAAATCGTAAATCCAGAATCGATTAAAAGCGCAATTGATGTAGTTGAAATGGTCTAAGGAAATTCAAAATCAGCGAAGAAATCGTCAATCTGAAAAGCACAAAATCCCCCTTTCTGTAAGTGGGACAAAGGGGGATTTCTGACGCAAATATTCTAAAATATAAGGTTTAAATTGTAAGCCTTTTTATGTCAAATCAATTGCTTTAAATTTACCATTCCTTACAAATTCCTCTGCGGGAGAAATTGATTGTTGTATAGGTACCATGGAAAAGGAATAAGTTTGATGGTGGAATCCGGATAGGGTAGCAAAAGCACTTAGCTCAGCAAATACTCCAACTTTATACCAAACCATTCATAGATATTCCTTTCGATAAAACCTTATTCTCCACAATATTTACTAAATTTAATCCACTAAAAACAAGCAAACCAAACACTCAATTAACCAATTGTATGGGATTATTTAATTCATTATTAGGCAATGCCGGAGTAGTAGACAAAGAAACCCTACTGAAAGATTTCGGTAAAATTTTAATCGCCGAGGAACAAATTGAAACCGGCTTTAAACTGATTCGGGACACTTTTATTTTTACCAGCAAAAGACTGATCCTGGTAGACAAACAAGGTATTACCGGAAGAAAATCAGAGTACCTTTCCTTGCCCTATAAGAGCATTTCCAGGTTCAGTATAGAGACCGCAGGGACTTTCGACCTGGACGCGGAATTGAAGATTTGGATCTCAAGTGATCATCAACCCGCCGTAAGTAAAAAATTCAATAAATCTGTGGATGTTTATGAGGTTCAAAAATTACTGGCAAGCTTTGTATTGGGTTAATGCTTTTCATTGATTCACACAGATTTCCTTTGCTTTAATTTACAAGCGAGAGCCTACCTTCAAAAACGAAATCAATCACTGCCCAAATAACCATTTACCCGATGACTAAATTATTGAATACTTTTATCCTGCTGATTTTTGTTTTCAGCGCCTTTATTGCGACTGCTCAGGACCGACCCAATATTGTGTTGATTATGGCCGATGACTTGGGGGGTAGAGACCTGCCGGCTTATGGCAATCGATTCAATGAAACCCCCAATATTGACAAATTGGTCAGCCAGGGGATGTTGTTTCGCAATGCTTATGCAGCACCTGTTTGTTCGCCTACCCGGGCCAGTATACAGGCAGGTCAGTATCCTGCGAGGGTAGGTATTTTCGATTTTATACCGGGGCACTGGCGCCCCAATGAGGAAGTAACCGTTCCACATCACCAAGTGCAACATCTTCCCAATAAGATTTCAACCATCGGTAATGCCATGCAGGCTGCAGGTTACAAAACCGGTTATTTTGGGAAATGGCACCTGGGAAACAACCCCGAACACCTGCCCAATAACAGGGGCTATGATGAAGCGTATATGTATGCGGGTGGAGGGTTTTACCATCCAAAGTTTGTTCCTGAGTACCAACCCAGAGAAAATGAGCGACTGAGCCAAACGCTGACCCGTATGGGAGTTGACTTTATTGAGGAAAACAAAGCCGAGCCATTTTTCCTGTTTGTCTCTCATTACGATGTGCATGTACAGTTGGATGCAGACAGGGACCTGATCAATAAATACCTTAACAAACCCAAAGATCCCGACTATCCAAGCAATGCGGTGTATGCCGCTATGATTTCCCATATAGATGAAAGTGTTGGGGATATCATGGCCGCCATTGAGGAAAGGGGCTTGGCGGAGAATACCGTATTTATCTTCTATTCAGACAATGGGGGAGTGGACAACCGGTATGACAACATCCCTTTATTGGGGGGAGATAGCAAGGATGTCTACCCAGAAGGTCATCCCCTGCGTTATATTGCCACCTCCAACACCCCATTTCGGGCAGGAAAAGGAACGCTATATGAAGGAGGAATTCGGGTGCCTTTGATTGTTCGCTGGCCCGAGAAGGTGAAAGCAGCCACCACAACTGAGGCCATTGTTTCCAGTGTTGACTTTTACCCGACCTTTTTGGATTTGGGTAAAGGAAAACGCCCACAAAACCAGGTTTTGGATGGGGTCTCATTGGTTTCGTCTTTAACAGAAAACTCCTTTGACCCGGAAAGGGAAGTGTTCACCCATTACCCGGTTTACCACCATGAGGTGCCCATGTCGGCATTGAGAAAAGGAGATTGGAAAATAATTGAAAACCTGGTCACCGGAGAATTTGACCTGTACAACCTGAAGTATGATACCAATGAAATGACAGACCTGAAATTCAGTTATCCTGATAAGTTGGCCGAAATGAAGCAAGCCTTAAATAAATGGCAAGTAGCGACCAATGCCCAAAACCCCGTACCCAATCCTAATTTCGATCCGGCAAAAAGATACGAATGGGGCACCAATCCATTCAGATAGGAAGAAAAAGCTTAGGTCTTTAATGGATGATTTTATTTTAATACATTGGCAACAATTAAGCGAGTAAGAGAACCTTTTAGTTCCTGCTTTTGCCAGCCCTGGAAGGGCGAAATACATTAGCCAGGGGTGTCAGCCCCTGGTAAATCAATAGGAATGACCTGATTTTGGCGGTATTGTTGCCTTTTTTTCTGCAACAATGCTGACAAAATCAAACTTAACATCGAGGTTCAAATACAAATAAAAATACCACTATGTCCTTCACCCAACCACTCAGCCACCTACTCTCCTGCAAAAGTTTTACAATACTTCTGGTATTACTAAGCCTCCTGGCTTGCGAAACCCCAAAAACCGAACCCTATCAGGACGTTTCCTTCTATAGTGATGCTTTCGCTACCGAGCGAAATTACAGGATCTATCTG
Source organism: Cyclobacterium sp. L-R (assembly GCF_056859355.1). Lineage (NCBI taxonomy): Bacteria > Pseudomonadati > Bacteroidota > Cytophagia > Cytophagales > Cyclobacteriaceae > Cyclobacterium > Cyclobacterium sp. L-R. The sequence continues at coordinate 2,059 of NZ_JBSXOH010000071.1, read as the reverse complement.
CCGGGAGATTATGCTGAGCAACCGGACAAGCAGTACCCGGTGGTGTATTATTTTCATGGCTATGGAGGCAGGTACAAATGGGATGCTTACGACCTGGAAGACGATGTACACTATCCGGAAAACGGCCGATTGGAACCTCCCTTTGTGATGGAATGGAAAGAATATGCCCAGGAAAATAACCTGATCATCGTCACCTGGGATGGCTACGAACCCAATCTTTCCCCGGGGAAAAAAGAGCGGGAAGGCATACCCTATGGCAATGCCCTGCCTTATGATTATGTACGTGCCCATGAAACTGAGCGGGAACATTGGGGCTGGGATTTTAGTGCCCATTTCAGGGAGTTGGTAAAGCATGTAGACCAAAATTTCCGAAGCATTCCCGACCGCAGCAAAAGAGCCATCACAGGCCTGAGCATGGGCGGCTTGACCTCCTATTATGTAGCCGGACAAAACAAAGACCTGGTGGCCTCCGTCAGTGCTTTCGATCCTGCCGCAAACCTCCCTTACTACGGCCCTAAAGACCGACAGGTGGTTTTCCCCGTCCTGGAAATGCACCGCTCCCTAAAGGGTTTGGCCGTGCGATTGACCAAGACCGATGGGGACTGGCTCAAGTACAACAACTGGCACATGACCCAGCTTTTTGGAAGTGCTGACCTTAGCCATTTTGAAACCCATACCGCAGACTACCCCAATCACTGGACAGCAGATACCGAACAGCAACTGGATTTTCACCGCAATGAATTTGCAAAGACCCCCGCGCTGCCTGCAAAATGGAACCATGTCAATCCGGGTTTTGACAATTTCGAAGTGTTCGGAAATACCTTTGAGATCCAACGGGAAAGCCCAGCCCTAAGCCTGATAGAAAATGCAACAGCGAATAAAATGAAGCTGCTGTCCCGAACATTTATTCCCGATGGACCCATCGTGCAGGAAGAAAGCATTGCTGTCAATACGGCAGGAAGCTATGCGCCTGGGGAAGCCTACCTTCTGCGATCGTTCAATCTTTCTACGCATGCTTTTGAAGCAGACAACCTTGTATCCGCAGACAAAGAAGGAAAGCTGGACTTTGCATTGTCCGGTGGAGGCCATTGGCTGGGAATCAACAGGGAAGCTGAACCAGAAGCCCAACTAGGCATGGTATTCCCCAACAACCAGGAGCATTTTTACTTTGAGGAGGGAAAAACAGAAAGCCTGAATTTCTCTCTGGTCAATATAGGCAATGCTCCGGCTCAGGAAATCGAGATCATCCCGCTAAGCACCCATCCCCATTTAAAAATAAGCCCCGAAAAAATCACCATCTCAGCCCTGGAAGCCAAAGCAGCGATCGATAGCGAGCAGGCCTTTCAATTTACCTTTGGACGCTATTCCGATTCCAGCTTTGTGGCTGGGGTAGATTTTGTGATCAGGGCAGACCAGCAAGTGGCCGATACCCTTAGGATCATGGCTTTTGCTGCCCCCAAAGCCATCTACAGCCCCAAAGAAGACCTGATCCTTCTGGATGGAAGAACCGTGCCCGAGGTACCAATCTATCAGCAGGGGATGGATAGCATTGTTTTTGAGGCTTTGTCAGGCGGACAAGGCAATGGCAATGGCATCTGGGAAGCAGGAGAGGAGGTACTGCTCTATCTGCGCCTGCCGCAGGGCCTGGCCCCCAAAGACACCAATACCTTTCACCCCACTTACCTGCTCAACCATCCTGCACAGCCTTATACAAGCGTAAACAACATGCACTACCTGGAGCGACTCAATCAAGCCAGCTGCACAAGTGAAACCACCCCCATAACCCTTTCCCCGGACAGCCCCAAAAACCAGGAACTGGACCTCTGGCTAAGGGCCGAAAGCCTCTACAATGACAAAAATGACAGTACCTCCAATGCCACCATTTATGCCAATCAATTTCATTTTAGGAGAGTGAAGGTCAATGCTATTAAGTTAAGGAAAAAATGGCCTCTTGAGACAAAATAAGCCGATTTTCCTTATGAAAACCGGCCTACTTTAGTTAAATTATGTTGTCTTAAACATATAGCTATGAAGGTACAAAATACCAACCAAAACACGA
>NZ_JBSXOH010000070.1:0-25415 GCF_056859355.1 Cyclobacterium sp. L-R | reverse complement strand
AGGATTTCTCCGCCCTGACAATGTCAGGGGTGAAGCCTGTCCCGTGTTTACGGGAAGTGTTGCAATCGCAAGACAATCAGACTGTTTGGAGATTTTACCATAGCACCGCTATGGTGAATTGAAATCAGCAACGAAGTGGCTGATTTTGAAGCGATTTCAGCATGTAATAGATTGTCTATTACATATTTCGGGTTTAATACATGGGCTTTTGTGGTTAAAGCAAAAAAAAGGATAGGTGAAAATGAATCACCTATCCTCCTTCAAGAATTATATTTATTTTTTATTCATATTGGCTTTGCTTTGAAAGTGCTTTTAAAGCCTCCGCAGTGTATTTAAAAGATTTAAGTCTTTTTTCATGCTCATAGATATTCGTGGTTACCATCACCTCATCTAGGTCATATTGCTCAATAAAGTTTTCTAAGCCTGCTTTGACCTTTTCAAAACTTCCAATAAAAGCATATTTGGTCATTTGCTTGATGGCAGCCTCTTCATGTGGTGCCCAAATTCCACTCATGTCATTGACTGGAGGGGAAAGTGGGTAAGACCTACCTCTAACAATTCCCAAAGCCATTTGGTAAAAAGAAGTGGCTAAATATTCAGCTTCTTCATTGCTGTCAGCTATAACAACATTTACACATGCCATTAGGTAAGGTTTGTTGTTGTATTGAGATGGTTTAAAGTTTTGTTTGTAATAGGTAGCTGCCTGAGAGAAATAGGTTGGTGCAAAGTGGCTAGCAAAAACATAGGGCAAGCCCTTTTTAGCTGCCATAAATGCACTGTCCATACTTGAACCCAATAAATAAATAGGGATGTCTAATCCTTCGGCAGGAAAAGCGCGAACGGGAGAGTCGATGTTTTCATCAGAAAAGAACATTTGTAACTCTTCTAAATCCTGAGGGAATTCCTGTACGGTTTGCATCCTACCTCTCCTTAGAACTGCTGCGGTCTTTTGATCTGTACCCGGAGCCCTACCCAAGCCCAGGTCTATTCTTCCGGGGTATAGGGTATCAAGGGTGCCAATTTGTTCCGCAACCATCATGGGGCTATGGTTGGGAAGCATAATTCCTCCAGAGCCTACCCTGATGGTTTTCGTTCCTTGGGCAATATGTCCCATCAAAACAGTAGGTGCTGAACTTCCTACGTATGGCATATTATGATGCTCTGCTAGCCAATATCGATTGAATCCCCATGATTCTGCTTTTATGGCTACATCCAAAGCCCTTTGATAGGCATCTCCGGCATCATATCCTTCCTTAAGTAATGCTAAATCTAAAATTGAATAATTCATAACAAGTTGTATAGGACTTCAAACCTAATTTTGCGCCTTTTGGTTCCTAAATTAGCTTATCGATTCCTGTTCCTTTTAAAGGCTTAACCCTAAACTCTGCGAAAGATTATTTATAATAACAATGCTGATAATTGTAGGAAAACCAGAGCTGCCTCTTGTAAAAAACCTCACCGTAGATTAGCAGCGGCGAGGTTTTATAAAAAACAACAATTTTATTTGAGGTTAAACCCGAAATATGCAATAGACTTTCTATTACGTGATGGAATCACTTTAAAATCAGTCACTTCGTTGCTATTTTCGACTTTACCATAGCGGTGCTATGACTCAGTCTCCAAATAGCCTGATTTTATTGTGATTACACCACTCATAACGAATCCTATTACATAATCCGGGTTAAATCACCTTATTTCTCTACTAGTTTAGGGTAGTCTGTATATCCTTTTGCCCCAGGTGTGTAAAAGGTGGATTCATCCCAAGATGCCAATTTTTCGTTTGTAGTAAACCTCTCTACCAAATCAGGATTGGAAATATATAACTTTGCATAGGCTACTGCATCTGCCAGGCCTTCTAAAATAAATTGATTGCCTTTCTGCTGATCAAAACCTGCATTTATAATTATTTTTCCTTTGTAAATCGGTCGGTACCTTTTGGCAATATCAGTCTCCGCGTAGGGTATGTCCGAAACATCATTAAAGGGTTCGGAAAGGTGGAGATAAGCCAATTCATACCTATTAAGGTTTTCTATGATATAGTCAAATGTAGGAATACTTTCTTCGTCCATCGTCATTCCAAAAATCCCACTAAGTGAAGGATTTAATCTTACACCAATTCGGTTTTCTGGTACAACTTTCTTTATGGCATCGATTATTTCGAATAGGATTTTGGCTCTGTTAGGAATACTTCCTCCATATTCGTCTATCCTAACATTTGAAGTACGGCTGAAGAATTGATGCAATAGGTAACCATTAGAGCTGTGAATTTCTACCCCATCAAATCCTGCTTCCCATGCATTGGCTGCTGCATTTTTAAAATCCTCTATAGTTTGTTTAATCTCGGGGATAGACATTTCTTTGGGAGTGACAGTATCCTTAAATCCTTTAGGTGTAAATGACTTCGATTTGGGATTTATCGCAGAAGGGGCTAGTGGAAGGGCTCCTTCATGGAAATCAGGATGTGAAATCCGACCTACATGCCATAACTGTATGAAAATTTTTCCGCCCTCATCATGTACTGCCTTTGTCACTTTTTTCCAACCTTCTACTTGAGCCTTGCTGTGGATTCCTGGAGTATTGATATAGCCGACCGCCTCTTGAGAAATTTGAGAACCCTCAGAGATGATGAGGCCTGCCGAAGCTCTTTGGGCGTAATATTTTACGTGTAAATCAGTAGGAGCTTTCTCTGGATTGTCCGCTCTGCTTCTTGTCATTGGAGCCATTACAACTCTATTGGCTATTGATAAATCGCCAAGCTTTAACTTTTCTAAAAGTGGTTGGTTTTGCATAGTAAATACTGGTTTTAAACGAATCTGAAAATAATTTCTGTTCTTAGTCAACTAAAAACTTCTAACAATGTTGACTTTTTTATTACTAAGATTTGATGGCTACAATATCTGAACCAGTAATTGAAAAATTAGGGTATAGATGAAAAAAGGTTGGATTCAACTCGATTTTTCCTTGAAAATTTATCCAGAAATCAAGATATAGGCTGTGTTGAGAGTACCTACAAAAAAAACTGGCCTCCTGAAAAAATCAGAAAGCCAGCCTATTTCTTAGTATATCACCAGATGATTATTAGGCACTGTGCTCTTCGACCCAGTTTCTAGCATTGATAAAGGCAGTTATCCAAGGGCTTACGTCCTCTCTCTGAAGACCTTCCGGATAATATGGCCAGTTCCAAGGCGCAATTGCCCGCTCTATATGAGGCATTATCGCAAGATGTCTTCCATCTTTAGATGCCAAGCCGGCTACATTATGGTCTGATCCATTGGGGTTTCCAGGATAAGCTTCATAGGAGTATTTCATGCCTATATTGTAACTTTCTTTATCAGCTGGCAAATTGAATTTCCCTTCCCCATGTGCAACCCACACACCCAGTTGAAGACCCGACAAGGATCCAAACATTACTGAATTGTTTTGTGGAATTTTAACATTTACAAAAGAAGATTCAAATTTATGGCTTTCATTGTGAAGCATGCTGGCTTTTTCCTCATGTTCAGGATTGATAAGGTCTAATGCCACCATCAACTGGCAACCATTACATACACCTAAACTGAGCGTGTCTTTCCTTGCATAAAAGTTGTCCAAAGCATTCTTAGCTTTTTCATTGTAAAGAAAAGCTCCGGCCCATCCCTTGGCAGAACCAAGAACATCTGAATTTGAGAAGCCACCTACAAACACAATCATGTTTACATCCTCTAGGTTTTCCCTTCCTGATATAAGGTCTGTCATATGGATGTCTTTGACATCGAATCCAGCCAGCCATAATGAATAGGCCATCTCTCTGTCTCCATTGACTCCTTTTTCACGAATAATTGCTGCTTTGGCGCCCGTGGTTGTTTTCCTATTGGGGTCCAAATTCAATGATTCGTAAGTCCCTTTCCATTGCTCAGGAAAGGTATAGTTCAAAGGTTGATTTTTGTAATTTTCAAACCTTTCTTTTGCGAGCCGTTTCCCAGACTGTTGTTGGTCCAATAGGTAAGAAGATTTGTACCAAATATCCCTCAATACTGAAACTTCCCAAGATTTATTCAAACCATCAATTTTAATGGTCCCTGTAGCATTTACAGTAGCGATTTCCACTGCTGAAATTCCTTGAGAATTTAAGAAGGTAGTGATATCGGCTGCATCTTTTACTTGAATTACCAAACCTGGATTTTCTGCAAACAATCCTTTGATCAAATCTTTTTCCTTAAGATTTGAAGCATGAATATCTATCCCAGTATTCTGGTCAGGGAAACACATTTCCAATAAGGTAGTGATCAAACCACCGGATGAAATGTCATGACCAGCTAGTACTTTGTTTTGCTTTATAAGGTCTTGAATGCTTGCAAAGGCACTTTTGAAATAGGCTGCATCCTTTATGTCTGGTACTTCGTTGCCAATTTTATTTAGCGATTGTGCAAAGGAGCTGCCACCTAATTTTGCATCATCCTTCGACAAATCTATGTATAGCAATGTTGATTCAGGGCTAGCCTTCAGACCAGGAGAAATAACATTATTTATATCTGAACATTCACCTACAGTGGATATGATAACTGTCCCTGGAGACTTTACCGTTTGGCCACTTGGGTACTTCTGGGTCATGGACAAGGAGTCTTTTCCGGTAGGAATGTTTATCCCCAAAGCGATAGCAAAATCACTTGTGGATTCAACTGCTCGGTACAACCGTTCATTTTCTCCTTCGTTTTTGGCTGGCCACATCCAGTTGGCACTTAGGGAAACCCCTTTTAGCCCATCGGTAAGTGGTGCCCATATTAAGTTGGTAAGTGCTTCCGCTATTGCCAATCGGGAGCCGGCTTCAGGACTTACCAAAGCGGCTATAGGAGAATGGCCGATGGAAGTAGCTATTCCTTTATTTCCTGAATAATCCATGGCCATCACTGCCACATTATTCAATGGAAGCTGAAGTTCGCCAGTTGTTTGTTGCTTGGCCACCCTACCAGTAACTGACCTGTCTACTTTGTTGGTGAGCCAGTCTTTGCAAGCTACTGCTTCTAATTGCAGCACATTGGTTAAATACTGCTCAAAATCTTGAACTTTGTATTCTGGTGCTTTAAAATTTTGCTTGGCTTTTTTGTCCACCAAAACAGTTTTTGGGGAAGACCCAAACATATGATTCAAACTCCAATCAACAGGTTTTTCTCCTGTCTGGGTGTTTTCAAATTTGAATTGCATGTCCCCAGTCGTTTGGCCAATATTATAAAATGGAGCTCTTTCTCGGTCAGCAATCTTTTTTATCTTGTCGATGTGAACATCTTTTACTACCAATCCCATTCTTTCCTGGGACTCATTGCCAATGATTTCTTTGGCAGAAAGGGTAGGGTCCCCAACAGGCAATTTTTCCAAATCAATGGTTCCTCCAGTATTTTCCACCAATTCAGAAAGGCAGTTTAAGTGGCCACCTGCTCCATGGTCATGTATGGATACGATAGGATTGTCCTCACTTTCAGCCAAAGCTCTGATGACATTTGAAACTCTTTTCTGCATTTCAGGATTTGACCGCTGAATGGCATTCATTTCTAAGGAAAGACTAAGTTCACCAGTGTTTAGAGAGGAAACAGCGCTGCCTCCCATGCCAATTCTATAATTGTCACCACCCATCAGGACTATACGGTCACCTTTTTCGGGATTTTTTTTAAGACTATAAGGGGCTGCAGTAAAACCAACTCCTCCTGCTTGCATGATTACCTTATCGAATCCCCAATGTAGCTCATCCTCATTGTGCTCGAAAGTCATAAGGCTTCCGCAAATGATTGGCTGACCAAATTTATTACCAAAGTCACTGGCACCGTTAGACGCTTTAATAAGGATGTCCATAGGGGATTGGTAGAGCCATTTTCGCTCCGAAAGGTTCTTCTCCCAACTTCTTCCAGCTTCTGATCTAGGGTAAGAAGTCATGTAAACTGCCGTGCCAGCTAGTGGGATAGAGGCGGTACCACCTGCCATCCTGTCTCTGATTTCCCCCCCTGACCCCGTAGCAGCACCATTGAAAGGCTCTACAGTGGTAGGGAAATTATGGGTTTCCGCTTTTAAGGATATTACGGTATCTATTTCTTTAATCTCAAAATAATCTGCTTTATCGGATGACTTGGGCGCAAATTGCAAAGCTTTAGGTCCTTTTACAAAGGCTACGTTGTCACTGTAAGCTGAGACTATTCCATTTTTATTGGCTTTGGAAGTTTCTTTGATTAACTGAAACAGCGTCATGGATTTTTCCTCACCATCTAAGATAAAGGTGCCATTGAAGATTTTATGCCTGCAATGTTCGGAGTTAACCTGGCTAAAGCCAAACACTTCACTGTCTGTCAATGGCCTGTCCAGTGATTTGCTTACACCTTCCAAATAGGCCACCTCTTCAGCATTTAATGCCAATCCCTCTTTTTCATTATAGGAGCTAATGTCCTCTATATATTGGATAGGGTCAGGAGTTTTTGCAATTGAGTAGACATTCTGCCCCAAACCTTTATAATGTCGTTGAAGCATGGGGTCGAAAGTACTGCCTTCAGTCCATGGGTAGAAGGCTTCAATTCTCAGAATCCCTTTTATTCCCATATTCTGGCTAATTTCCACCGCATTTGTAGACCAAGGGGTAATCATTTCCTTCCTGGGACCGATAAATTCACCAGAAATCTCCAGGTCTTCCAAATAATCGGCGCCTCCGAAAAGCCAGTTCAATTTCTCCAGTTCACTATTTTTTAACGCCTCATTGGTTTCAAGGGCGTAAAGGGTCTTCTCCGGGGATTGAAAAAACAAAATCTTCATAAAGGGATCAATAGCTTTTTTGAATGGGCAAATGTACAAAATTGGTTTTAAAATTTTGCAGTGCAGATGGAGTAAGAAACTGATTAGCTAGGATAACTTGAAAAAAATAGGAATTGCTCCTAAGTCAAAGAAATAAATAGGATGAAATTGTCCTTTTGGCTTGAAGTTTAAGTCGGAAGAAATCTTCAAAAACCCAATTTAATATAGCCTTTTTACAGAAAATATATAGTTCCTTTGTAGAGGTAAGAAGAATGAGTGTTAAAATAATAGAAATTCCTGAAGAAACTCTGAACCTTTTGATAGTTTCTCTAGTTTATTCCCTGAGTTAATCATTAAGGGATATTTGGAAACGAGACAAAATATAATTCGAATAGCACTAAAAAATTTTTTAGTGTACGGGGTAAGGGCAGTCACTATGGATGAAATAGCCAGGATTGCGGGAATATCTAAAAAAACAATTTATGAAGAATTCTCTAGTAAAGAGGATCTGGTCAACGCAGCAATAGAAGCATCAATAAAAGAATACAGGTGTGATTTAGATGAGATGGAAAGCATTGATGAAAGTGCTATTGACCATCTTTTACGAATGACAAGGTATTTAAGGGAAGTTTTTACCAGCATGAACCCATTATTAATGCAAGATATTCAGAGGTTTTATCCGAAATGCTGGTTAAAAATAAATGAATTCAAAACTGAGAAAGTACTTCAAAATATTATTATGGTATTAGAAAAAGGCAAGGAATCTGGAGATTTTCGAATTGAAATCAATTCAGAGTTACTGGCCTACATGCGTATGGATCAAATCACCAACACGTTTACTTCTAATTTCGCCAAATTCAGCCCAAGTTTTCTTGATTGTCAACTGGCAATTTTAGATCATTTTATACATGGAATTCTTACTGACCAGGGTAGGTCTAATTATTATAGGAAACTACAAACACAGGAATTATAATTTTATGAATCTTAAATCGATAATTTTCACCGTTTCAATTTGGGTTTTTGGCCATTGGTTTACGGATGTCCAGGCCCAGCAAGTAGCTTTTACTTTAGAAGAAAGCGTTAACTATGCGCTAGAAAACAATGCGGAAGCAAGAAGTGCCAATCTGGAGATTCAAGCAGCAAAAGGCTTGGTGGGTGAGCGAACTGCAGAGGGCTTGCCACAAATCACGACCAGGGTCAATGCAACCAAAAACCTTGTAGTACCTATTACTCCATTTCCTGCTCAATTTTCGGATCCGGAAGCTCCTGAAGGTACATTTATTGGTATTCAGTTTTCACCTGTCTATTCTGCCAACCTGACAGCCACTGTAAGTCAAATGATCTTTAACGGATCTTACTTCATAGGGCTTAAGGCGGCAAAAACTTACAAGCAATTGGTGGAATTTGACAAGGCCTTTACAGAACTTCAAGTGATTGAAAACGTGAAAAAGGCCTATTTTTCTGTTTTGGTAAGTAAGGAACGTGAAACCCTGATTCAAGCGAATTTAAATCGCTTGGATACACTTCTTAAGGAAACAGAGATTTTGTACCAAGAGGGCTTTGCAGAGAAAATAGATGTGACAAGGATACAAGTACAGAACAACAATATTAGAACTGAACTCAATAAAGCCAAAACTTCCACTAGAGTAAGCAAGGCCATATTGAAATTACAAATGGGTTTCCCTGAAGATAGGGATATTTCCCTGACCAATGAACTTGACGATTTCACCCAATATTTAGATACCCAAAGGTTGTTAAGTGAAGAAGGTCAGCAAAGAGTCGAAGTAGATCAAATCAATACCAACTACGACTTGGCAGTTTTGGATTTGAAAAACAACCAGATTCAATACATGCCAAGGTTGGATGCCAATTATACATTTCAAAGAAATGCTTTCGGAGGTAATTTCTCCAAGCTTTGGTCTGGTGACTGGTTTACAGGTTCAATTTTAGGAGTAACCCTGGAAATTCCAATATTTGATGGATTTACTAAAAGATATAAAATCCAACAGAACAGGGTGCAAATGAGGCAACTTGAAGTTCAAAAAGAATTTACGTTACAGAATATTGCCTTGGAAAAATTTCAGGCCAAACAGAATTTAATCAATAGTCTGCAGGAGTTGGAAGTTCAGCGGGAAAATAGGGATTTGGCATTGGAAGTTTTTAATATGGCTAAAATAAAGTACCAAGAGGGAGTTGGTTCCAACTTAGAAGTGGTGGAGGCTGATGCTACTTTGAAAGAATCGGAAACCAATTATTTTTCGGCGCTTTATGACACATTTATTGCACGAGTAGATTTAGAAAAAGCTTTGGGAATATTAAAATGAGAAAAGGATTATACATGTTTATGAAAAATACACTTAAGATTTTAACCCTATCCCTCATGCTGGGGATGTTTTCTTGTGGGCAGCAGGAAGAAGATGAGCTTTCTAAGAAGAAAAGCCAGTTGGATGAGTTCAAATCCGAATCTGCAGAATTGAAAGTGAAGATTCAGGAATTGGAGGAAGAAATTTCCAAAATGGATCCCGAATTTCGAAAAAATCAGAGAAAGTCAGTTTTAGTAACAACAGTGAAACCTGAAACTGGAAGATTTGATCATTATGTAGAAGTAACCGGTTCTGTACTTTCCAAAAGGAATGTAAATATAAGTGCAGAAGTATCTGGTAGGGTAGAAGAGATTGTTACCAGAGAAGGCATGTCTGTAAGAAAAGGACAGGTTATTGCTCGAATAGATGCTGAATCGGTACAAAGGAATTTGGATGAAATCCAAACCCAACTAGAGCTTGCCAAAACCATCTTTGAGAAACAAGAAAGACTATGGAATCAGCAGATAGGTACAGAAATCCAATACCTCGAAGCAAAGAATAGAAAGGAAACCTTAGAAAAGAACCTTGCCTCAATAGAGCTTCAAAAAGATAGAAGCACAATTAGAGCACCATTTAATGGAACTGTTGAGGAACTCGTTGTAAGGGTAGGTGAACTGGTGCAACCAGGTTCTCCTGTAGTTAATTTTGTAGGTGAAGATGACCTCTTTATAGAAGGAGATATTTCTGAAAGATATGTAGGGATTCTAGACAAGGGGGATTCGGTTAGTATTTATTTCCCATCCATTGATAAAACCTTAAAAACAAAGGTGACGGCAATTGGAAAGGTTATCAATCCTGACAACAGAACTTTTAAGATCGAAGTTTTTCTACCTAAGTTGGAAAAAGTTAAACCAAATATGATTTCGGTTTTAAATATTCAGGATTACAGCGTGGAAGATGCAGTTACCATCCCTTCTTACTTGATATTGAAGGACAACAAAGGAAGCTATGTGTTTGTAGTTGAAGAGGGGGTAGCTCATAAAAAATACATTGAAAGAGGCATGACCTACGATAGCAAAACGGAAATCATTGAAGGTTTAAGTGGTTCCGAAGTGCTTATTGACAAAGGATTTAGGGAAGTAGGAGATAATTTTAGTGTAAACATCTCATCTTAATTAGAATATGGCTTCAGAAGAAAATAAGAAAAAAGGAGTAATCAGGGAATTTGGTGTATCCTCACTTTCTGTTGATAACAGAACAAGTGTGGTTATTCTAACACTGATCATTACCTTCCTGGGGATGTTTGCCTACAGGACCATGCCCAAAGAAAGTTTTCCGGAAATTGTTATTCCTACGGTTTATGTAGGTACAGCATACCCAGGAAACTCACCCGTAGATATGGAAAACCTGATTTCTAGGCCCATTGAAAAAGAGTTAAAATCCATAAATAATTTAAAAGATGTAAGTTCCACTTCCATCCAGGACTTTTCATCAATTGTGGTTGAGTTTAATCCAAATGTGGAAATATCAAAGGCCATACAGGATGTCAAAGATGCGGTAGATAAAGCGAAAAGTGAGTTGCCTAATGATTTGGATAGAGACCCTGATGTGCTTGAGGTCAATACCTCAGAGTTTCCAATAATGAATGTAAATATTTCAGGAAACTATACCGAACAAGAGCTGAAAACTTATGGGGAATATTTGGAAGATGAAATTGAAAAATTAACTGAAATATCAAGTGCTGATTTAAGTGGGACCATTGAACGAGAAATTCGTATCAATGCGGATCTCTATAAAATGGAGGCTTTGGGTGTTACTTTTTCTGACATATCAAGCGCTGTTTCTGATGAGAATGTTACCATTTCAGGAGGTAATATTTTGTCTGGTGATTACAGAAGAACATTAAGGATAGATGGTGAATTTGCCAAGCCTATAGAAATTGAAGATGTTATCGTCAAGACCGAGAATAACAATATTGTATACCTGAGGGATGTAGCAGAAGTAGAAGATACCTATAAAGAAAGAGAGAGTTTTGCCAGAAGTAAGAAATTGCCTGTAGTTACAATTAATGTAATAAAAAGAAGTGGAGAAAATCTTTTGGATGCTTCTGATAAAATTAAGGCCCTTATTGATGAAGTGAAAATAAATAAATTTCCGGAGGATTTGGAAGTAACCATTACCAATGACCAATCCAAAGCCACACGGTCTCAAGTAGATAATTTAGAAAACAGTATCATATCAGGGGTGATCCTTGTGGTGTTGGTATTGATGTTTTTCCTTGGTTTCCGAAATGCACTATTCGTAGGAATTGCTATTCCATTGTCTATGTTTATCTCATTCTTGGTACTCAATTCCTTGGGTGTTACCCTGAACCTCATGGTATTGTTCTCCTTAATTCTTGCTTTGGGAATGCTGGTGGACAATGGAATTGTGGTAGTAGAGAATATCTATAGACTGATGCAGGAAGGGAAATCTGCAGTAAGAGCAGCTAAAGAAGGCGTTGGTGAAGTGGCTTGGCCAATTATTACATCTACGGCTACTACACTTGCAGCCTTCCTTCCTCTGGCATTTTGGGATGATATCATTGGGGAGTTTATGAAATACCTTCCCATCACATTGATTATCGTATTGTCTTCCTCCTTGTTCGTAGCCTTGGTAATCAACCCTGTGTTGACAGCCTTGTTTATGAAAGTCCAAGATGTTGATAAGAAAAAGCCCGTTCAGAAACCGATGATTGTTGCTGCAGTTTTGACTACATTGGCAATCATAAGTTATTTCCTAACTTGGATAGCCCTTGGAAATTTATTGTTCCTGTCTGCCCTGCTAGTTATATTTAATGTTTTCTTCTTAAGAAGGGCTATTCGTTGGTTCCAAAATGTATTCTTGGTTCGGTTGGAGGACCTATATGAAAAAACACTTCTTTTCGCATTAAGGGGTAAGAAGCCCTACCTCTTTTTCGGCGGAACGTTGATATTATTGGTGCTGTCATTGGCCTTACTTTTTGTAAGTGCGCCGAAAATATTATTTTTTCCTGACAATCAACCGGCCTTGATTAGTATATACATTGAAAAACCTATTGGAACGGACATTACTTCTACCAATGAATTTGTGGAAGAATTTGAAGATGATCTTTTTGCTTTACTGAAACCTTATGATCAAATCATAGAGTCTGTGATAACCCAAATTGGAGAAGGTACTGGAGACCCTATGGAAGGACCAAGCCAGGCATCTACTCCTCACAAGGCTAAGGTGACAATTGGTTTTGAAGAGTATCAATTCCGAGAAGGAATCAATACCAATGAAATCATGGAGAAGATTAGGGAATTGGCAGAGGGATATCCGGGTGTATTGATGACAGTAGGTAAGCAACAAAATGGACCTCCTGTAGGTAAACCTGTAAATATAGAAGTAACAGGGGAGGATTTTGAGCAGCTCATCACATATGTGAATTCTATGAGAGAGCATATAAATGAATCTGGAATACAAGGGATTGAGGAGTTGAAAACCGATCTGGAACTTGGAAATCCTGAATTAATCATAAATATCGATAGAGAGAAAGCACGTAGGTTCGGTTTGTCAACGGCAACTATCGCCAATGAATTGAGGACTGCTCTTTTCGGGCTGGAGGTATCCAAGTTCAAGGAGGGAGAAGATGATTACCCTATTCAGCTTAGGTTAGCAGATAAATTCAGGTATGATATCAATGCTTTGCTAAATAAAAAAATAAGCTTTAGAGACAAATTTGGTAATCAGAAGGAAATTCCAATTTCATCTGTAGCAAGTTTAGAATACAGTTCTACCTACGGTTCAGTTAAAAGAAAAGATTTGGAAAGGGTAATTACCATATTTTCCAATGTGAATGATGGTTATAATGCAACTGAAATTAATAACGAGATTAAACGATTGTTGCAGGATTTTGATATTCCGGAAGGGATTAATGTGAGCTTTACAGGTGAGCAGGAAGAACAAGCAAAATCAGCGGAGTTTTTGACCCGAGCATTATTGATTTCGGTCTCTTTAATCTTTCTGATTATCGTTGCACAGTTTAATTCCATAACTACGCCATTTATTATCATGGCATCCGTTATACTGAGTACCATTGGTGTGTTTTTAGGATTGGTGATTTTCAATATGGACTTTGTCATTATTATGACTGGTATTGGAATTATATCCTTAGCAGGAGTTGTAGTAAACAATGCGATTGTACTAATAGATTACACTGATTTGGTTCGCTCAAGGAAAAGAGAAGAATTAAATATCGGAGAAGAGGAAAGTCTATCAAAAGAGGATCTTTTAGATAGTATTATTAAGGGTGGAAAAACAAGATTACGACCAGTACTTTTAACTGCTGTTACCACGGTATTGGGGTTGATTCCTTTGGCTATAGGGATGAATATCGATTTTTATGGATTGTTGTCCTCCTTTGATCCGAAATTTTATATTGGAGGGGATAATGCAGACTTTTGGGGCCCAATGGCATGGACTGTAATATTTGGTCTAACCTTTGCGACCTTTTTAACGTTAATAGTAGTACCTGTCATGTATTTATTGGCAGACAAATTAAATACGGCTGTTCGTAAGATCAGTTAATTAGATTTAATTAAAGGTTGGTGGTTTTTTTAAGTGTTCAAACCTCCGAGACATTGTCTCGGAGGTTTTTATTTTTTTAGACTTGAAGGAAAGCTGAAAAAAATTGTACTAAGCTTTTTACCCTTGATTCTACCGGTTAAACCCGAAATATGCAATAGACATTCTATTACATAATCCGGGTTAAAGTCTTCTAACTTGCTATAAAAAAACACCAAATTATTAGGATTGGCCATAGTATGCACCTTCACCATGTTTGCGTTCATAATGTTTTTTGATCAAGGCTTCCTTTAGTCTTGGTGCATTGGGGTTTATTTGTAAAGTCAAATAGGCCATTCGGGCAATTTCTTCAAGCACTTTGCTATTATATACTGCTTTCTGGGCATTCTTTCCCCAGGTAAATGGTCCGTGGTTGCCTATAAGAACCATTTCTACTTCTTCAGGGGAAATGTTTTTTTCATGGAAACAGTCCAGAATTTGTTGTCCGGTCATGTGTTCATAATCACCTGCAATATTTGCATCACTCATAGGAGGAGCGCAAGGGATGTCACTGGTATTATGGTCTGCATGTGTAGTACCAAATAAAGGAATGTCCATTTGTGCCTGCGCCCATGAAACAGCATAGCAGGAGTGAGTATGGCATATGCCACCGATATGATCCCAATTGCTGTATAAAAAGGCATGGGTTTTTGTATCTGAAGAAGGTCTCATTTCTCCTTCCACGACCTTATTATTAAAGTCCACGATAACGATGTCTTCTTCTTTTAATGTTTCATAAGGAACCCCGCTTGGTTTGATGGCAAACACTCCTTTTTCCCTGTCTACCGCACTCACGTTACCAAAGGTATAAACGACCAAATCCAATTGGGGTAACTCCATATTGGCTTTATAACACTCACTTTTCAGTTCTTTGTAATTACTCATGGTATATTGAAGGGGTTATTTAAATGCAATTGATTTATAGAACATAGTCCATTGGCCATAAAGCCCTATCCAAATGATTGTAAATTAGAAGCAGGTTGCAATTTAGTAGACCAGCTCTTTTTTTCCTATTTGAAATAGATGTCTGAGGAACAAATATGGAAAAAGGATCTTTAGAATGTGATTTTAAGTTAAATTTTTTCTCGTAATTTTAGATAAATTATTAGCATATAATTAAAACAAAAGCATGCAGCTAAAACAAAAAGTAGTATGGTTGGTGACTGGAAGTCAACACCTATATGGCCAAGATATTTTAAAGGAAGTAGCTGATCATTCGCTGTCCATTAGTGAATATTTTAACCAAGAAAATAACATTGCTGTTAGGGTAACGTTCAGAGCAGTTGTGACTACCCAGGAAGAAATTCTACAGGTTTTTTTGGAGGCAAATAGGAGTGAGGATTGTGTTGGGGTAATGGCTTGGATGCATACTTTTTCTCCTGCAAAAATGTGGATTAATGGATTGAAGGTACTCAGTAAGCCTTTGCTGCATTTGCATACTCAATATGGGGAGCGTATTCCTTGGGAATCCATAGATATGGATTATATGAATCTGCATCAAAGTGCTCATGGTGATAGGGAGTTTGGTTTTATCTGTACCAGAATGAAAATACCGAGAAAGGTGGTAGTCGGTCATTGGAAAGATATTGAGCTACATAAAGAAATTGACCATTGGTGCAGGGCTGCCTGCGGATGGAATGACTTGCAAGGAGCTAAATTTGTGAGGTTTGGTGATAATATGCGCCAGGTGGCTGTGACTGAAGGGGACAAGGTAGAAGCACAGATGAAGTTTGGTTTTGCTGTTAATACCCATGGAGTAGGAGATTTGGTGGAGGTGATAAATAAAGTGAGTGAGGCTGAAATAGCGCAACTGATAGAAATCTATGTCAGTTCCTATAGTTTGTCAGAGGACTTAAAAAAGGGAGGGGAAAAGCATGGTTCTCTAGTGGAGGCGGCAAAAATAGAGTTAGGCTTAAAGCATTTTTTGGAACAGGGAGGTTTTAAAGGCTTTACCAATACTTTTGAAGACCTTCATGGTATGAGTCAATTGCCAGGCTTACCCGTTCAGAGGCTTATGAATGCAGGCTATGGCTATGCTGGGGAAGGTGATTGGAAGACCATGGCCTTGGTGCGTGCGATGAAAGTCATGGGAACAGGACTGCCAGGAGGCAATGCGTTTATGGAGGATTATACTTATGATTTTAAAGAACAAGGTGGTTTGGTATTGGGCGCTCACATGCTGGAAGTAGACGAGTGCCTTGCAGAAGGGCCTATTCGTTGTGAAATCCATCCATTAGGAATAGGAGGCAAAGAAGACCCCGTTAGACTTGTGTTTGATGCCAAGGCATGTTCAGCACTGAATGCGTCACTTATCGACCTGGGTAATAAATATAGAATGGTGGTAAATGAAGTAGAAGCCGTTAATTCACCTAATGCCTTGCCCAAATTACCTGTGGC
Organism: Cyclobacterium sp. L-R; assembly: GCF_056859355.1. Lineage (NCBI taxonomy): Bacteria > Pseudomonadati > Bacteroidota > Cytophagia > Cytophagales > Cyclobacteriaceae > Cyclobacterium > Cyclobacterium sp. L-R. Next base: position 9,342 of record NZ_JBSXOH010000070.1, on the reverse strand, counting down.
AAGAACCATTTGGCGACCCCTTCCAGATTTTAAAAGTGCCAGTACAGCTTGGATACTTGCAGGAGGCGCACATCATACTTGTTTTAGCCAAAACTTAAGTACCCAAGTTATTGAGGATTTTTGTGAAATGGCTGGAATTGAATGCGTAGTAATAGATGAAAATACAAACCTCAGGAGTTTTAAGACCTATCTTAAAGGTTTTGACCTGTAGCGATAAGAACAAGAGAAATGCTGAATAAAGTGAGGGAGTTAAGATACTCCCTCTTTATTTTGCCAATTTAATATTGAGTCAAGGGATCAAGTTTACCCAAGTTGAACTAATCCGTAGTTGGCAAAATAATCAAAGGAGTATTGCCATCATGGATTAGGTCATTGATGAAAAAATTCCTAAATAGTTTGTCATTTAGATGGCGTGAACCTTTTTGCAGGACAATAAAGTCATCAAGGCGTTTACTAAATCTTTTTTTGATTTCAGTGAAAGCATCTTTATTCTCGTAAATATTTATTTGAACCTCAAAACGATCTTCCAATTTAGACTTCAATTGTTCCAGGTATTCCTTACCTCGAGCCAATTCTGCTTTGTCTTCAATTATGGTTAATAATTCGATCTCTTTTATGTTCTGCCCAATAGTCACTAAAATGGATTCTAGTGCTTGTTCGTTCAAAGGGTGTTTTTCCTGACATGAAAGTGCCAATTTAATTGGCACTGTTTCTTCTATTGTTTGAGGAACCGCAATTACAGTTTGGTTGAGTTGATCAATAATAGTGGTTGCTGTACTTCCTATTAATAATCGCTTTAAAAACCCCGTACCTTTTAAACCTAAAAGTAGAAGGTCATTAGGCTTAAGAAAACCCTCCAAATAATGGAGCAGTTGAATAGAAATAGCTTCAAAACTTGTTTTTTCACCGATAGGAGCTAGATTATTTTCTTTCAAGGTATTCGAAAAGGTCTTTTCGGCTTCCTTTTTATTGAACTCAATGATTTGATCACTTCCCTTGGTATTAGAAATGGTAGGAGCCAGGCCATCCAACTTATGGATAAAAACCAAGTCTAAATCAAATGTTTTCTGCCAGTTACAAGCCAGTTTTAAAAGAGTGGGTGTATACGGAGAAAAATCTATTAATACGACTAATCTGTTCATGTTGAGATAAAAGTGATAGAGGTGTTATTTTTATTTTGAATATATAAAAATCCTCACGAAATGTAGCAGTTTTATTGATGTTTCAGTTTAAACCGGTCACTTCTTTGTTGTCTTTTTATCACCAATAAGAAGTAGTTATCTTTGAAAAACTGTTTTAACTTATTTAACCCGGATTATGTAATAGGATTCGTAATAGAATGTCTATTGCATATTTCGGGTTAAATTATTTACTTATTGAAATCGAATACTGTTTCTATAATCAAAAAAAATCACCTGCTATTAATTTAAGCAGGTGATTTGATATGAATTAGATTTTTTTTCTGTCCAATTAATTGGGTATTTCAGGGGCCCGGAGATCTACTTTAAACGTTTTCTACTCTAGGGGCCCAATAAGTACAGTAAGCATCCGAGTTGACAGGTCCTTTAAATAACTGGCAGCCTCCACATTTACGTTTTTCTGTAGGTGGAAGATACAATTGGCAATTGTCGCACTTATCATCTTCTAAAGGTGACTTTTCCTCATAACCCAAACTTTTTCTTTTTGCAATGTCCTCTTCACTAAGCCCAGTCAGATCAGAACAATTATCGATGTTTTCTAATTTGTATTCTTCTTGAGGCTTGCCACATTTGCTAAGGAAAAATACCACTCCTGTCGAAGCTAATATATTTTTTATTGATTTGCGTCTGTTCATACTTGTATGCAGATTGTTGTTTTTAATAATTGAAATTCAATTTCCACAAGTTGAGATTTCAATGAGATTATGGTTAAACTATTCCGCTTTGGCTCTTATTCCTTTACCTTCAAGAATGTGATTGACCTCCTTTAAGTAATCTTCTTTCCAAGAGATTTCTGTTCCTGAAAAATTATATTTTTCATCTAGCACCTTAAGAATAGCCTCACCTGAACCAGCGTTTGAACTCAAGATCCCTAGTCTAAACCACTTGTTTTCTCCTTTTTCTATAAGGGCTTTGGCAAGTTGGTTAATAGTGAAATCATCTTCATAATTTCCTAAACTAAGAATAGCTTGAAGTGATACGATTGGAGATTCATCATTGATTTTTTCAGCAATTTTTTCCTTTAGCTTCGGGAAATTTTCGGCTAGCATTAAAGCATTTTTTCTAACACCATAATTATCACTTTCCAGTGCTTCTTCTACCATTCCTTGTTCCAATGCACCCATTGATTCTAGCAAATACAAAGCATGAAGCTGGGCATTTGGATTTTCATTCGATAACAAATCTTTTAACAATGGGATGTACTCAGCTTTTGGGTTTTCCAAAATAATCCTTTGGGCAGTGGTTCTCCACCACCCGTTTTTATGTGCAAGGTGAGACACCAAGGTTTTACTATCTAGGCTTGAAAAATCCTGTACTTTGGTTTCTGAAACACCTGATTTAGGCACAATTCTGTAAATTCTACCACGATCCATGCCATGCATAAAATCCATTTCTTCTTTTAGATCATCAGGGATCGAAACTGGGGTTTCAATGTGTTGTCTGTAGAAATCCACCAAAAATAGAGCTCCATCAGGTCCAACAGTAAAACCAACAGGTCTGAACCATGGGTCTGTTGAAGCGAGGAATTCTTTATCAAGTTCTTCACTTGCTCTTTTGGCAATTAGAGTAGGGCTTTCTTTATCTTCTGCAAGAACATCCCTGTGCACCAAATTCCCTGCAACCTCTCCTGTAAAGATGTTTCCATTAAATCCTTCAGGGAAATCACCACCATCATAAACGGTTCCTCCTGAAGCTCCAGTGAAGTGATCCTCCGCATATTCCACTCGGTTAAGCTCTTGTTCTTGGTATTGTATATTTCTCCTTCTGGTACGTTCTGCTCTCCAATAGGGTGGAGGTGTAATCTGAAACATCTCCAGCTCATGGTCAGAAATGTTTTGGTTTACAGAATTGCTAGACAAGTGTCCATGGCGCTCCAAGTACCTGTTAGGTATCACTGTCTGCTGGATGTGAAGCGTATTTTGGGTAAAGAATTTATTTCCCCAATCGTCAAAAGTTTGCCCAAATTGAGCTGTACCGCTTTCTTTCTCAAATAAACCTTTGTCCAATCGAAACCTAAAGTCAGCTCCTCTTAATTGTAATGGACCTTCTCCTGGTGCATCTTTAAAGGTAACATCACTTCTTTGCCCATTGTTAGCAGCATAAATCCAGTTGTCAATTCCCAAACGTAAATTTGTGATTTGAGCTTCAGAATTGTTTTCAAAAAAACCTGTGAAAACAGAGGTTTTTGAGTCAGCAACTCCGTCACCATCATCATCCTTTAGGTAATAGATATGAGGTGCTGCCGTAACCAAAAGACCACCTTTCCATGGCATTAAGTTGGTAGCATCTGCCAACCCTTCTGCATAAACGGTTGAGGCATCTATTACCCCATCTCCGTCAGTGTCTTCCAGTCTTTTGATGACACCTTTGCCTTTACCTTCTTCAGGCTTGTAAGGATAGTCTGGCATTTCCACCGCGTATGCAATTCCTTTTTCATCAAAAACCAGGTTTACTGGATCCTGAATATGAGGTTCAGCAGCAAATAATTTCACTTCGAAATTCTCATGAATATTGAATGTAGCGATCGATTCTTCTGGACTGAGAGCTTCTGCATATTTATCCTCCTTACAGGAATATAATCCTATAAGCAAGACTGCAAATAAAGTATGGGTAACGTTACCTTTCATAATTTTAGCTGTGTTTGACTGAATGAATAATTAAATATCTTATAAATTTTAAAAGAAAAAAATTTTTCTTCTTATCAATGGTTAGATAAATCCTTTTTTTTATTCAAGTGGGTATTACAGGTGATTATTTTTCAAATGCTAACTTTTTCAATGGTGTAAACCCAAAAACATCATCCAAGAAAGAATAGGCTTCTTTTCTTGTGTTTTCAGGGAAATCATGGCTTGCATTTGGGTACCTTACTTGTAAGTTATCCGGGTAGCCCAACCAATTGTATACTGGCTGAATAGCTTCAATTCCTGATTTCACTCCTTCCACTGAAAAGTTACTGTCCTGTAGCGGTGCATTAGTGAAAACTGGTCTAGGAGCTATTGAAGCTATGATATGGGTAAAGTCAAACGGTAAAGTTGCTTCTGGCAAAAGTTTTTTGATGACTGGCATGTACCTGTCTTGTGCCCAAGGGCCTAACCTACCACCATAATTTTTAATTCCTGCCTCTCCAATATCATAATAATCAAAAGGTGTCCAACCGCAACTTGTCACTACAGCTTTTAATCTTGAATCATGAGCAGCTACAAACAAGGCATTGTGTCCACCTAAAGAATGACCGATTACCCCTATTCGTTCTGAATCTACTTCATCCATATAAGTAAGTGCATCTACGCACCTCATATGGTTCCATACCGCTAAAAGGGTTCCGGAATCAAATCCATCTTTCGAGAAATCATGGTCTTTTTGCTCTCCAAAACTTGGGTAATCAGGAGCAATGACTACATAACCCCTTTCAGCCAATTCACTTGCAAGAGCCCTGTTTTCAAGAGGACCCTGACCATCTACAATTTTTTTACCTAGATCTCCAGTACTATGTAGTACCAACATCGCAGGGGCCTTGACTTTTATTTTGTGTGGGATATAAAGGAAAGCAGTTACTTGATTGCGCTCATTACTGTCAAAAGAAATATGATGCTTGGTATAGGTGCTTTCTACAGTTGAATCCAAATAATTTATTTCAGGCCTTTTTAGATTGTCCCTAAAAGGAAGGGTACCCATGATTGAAGCCATGTTGTTTTTCCAGGATTTCTTTTTTTCTTCCCACTCAGCCAATGTACGTAATGGTTGTTGACTTTCAGATTGTAAAACAAAAGGGCTTTCGGTTGTATTGTTAGGAATTTCTCTATGCAACATTTTTTTAATCGCTCCCATGATAATGGGCTCAGCTTCTGCTGTTACGGGGCTGGTACCTACCTCATATCCTCCTTCAGTATAAGCCGAGGATGGACCTATATAGAATGGCCCATAATCTCCATATGCTGCCATGGTTACAAATAAATCTTTTCTTTCAGCCTTAGCTGCCAATTGGTATTCGATAAAGAGTTCTCCAGGAAGGTGAAGAATTCTTACATCACCTAAGGTCAAACAACTTATATCTATCTTTTTCCCTAGTGCCTGCCTATTGTACCATGCCAGTTTTTGCACATTGTTGGTGAGCCAACGCGCATTTTGGGTACGCATTTCTTGAGCAATTTCAGGTAAAGTTTCCTTTGGTGTCAATAGGATGGGTTCCTGTTGCCAGTAAACATCCTCTTTGGTGATTTTAGTTTTTACTGTATTGTCCCAGGCTTGTTCCATTCCTTTTGCAAGTCTTTCAGCGAGGATTTTACGGTTGATTTTAGCGCCATCGTTGTATTTTCCTGCGGTTACATTTGCTCCTGCACCATTGAAGTGTACATGCATGGCATCTGGAACCGACAATTGACGCATGTACCTGGCAATACCAGGAAAATCTGGGTTGGCAATTTTAGTCAGGTAATAACTTTGGGGGTGAACCGCATAATAGCTGAATACAGCTAAAGGTTCTTCTTCATTCCAAAAACTAACCAATGAAACCTCCGGGTCAATTAAACCTTCCGGAAAATCCCTGATTTTTTTATCCTTTGTAGAAGAGGTTCGGGTATAGGCTACATGTCCATCATCCCCTAAAATCCTTCTATTTGAAGCAACTTTTTCCACAATACCTTTACCAGTACCAATATGCGTTATGGGCTTTGCGTCCTTTAAAGCTATTCTGATGGCATCCTTCAAATTATTAATCAGAAGTCTGTCAAAAGAGCTTTCATATGCTTTAGGATCTAAGCCTGCCTCTTTCAAGATTTTCTCTGCACCCCAATCACTAATTGGAGCATCATGTTGGTGCAAAGTATGTACTGCTACCCTAGAAGGTATAGTTGAAGCGGCCTCGGCAAGGCTTTCTTTAAATGCATCTTGGCTTTCGTTGGCTATTCCAATCCAATCTATTGCACAGATGACAATTGGTAAGCCTGACCCTGATATTACCACGCCTTTGGCCCTAAGACCCAGATCATCCTTTTTTTCTAGGGGATCATATGCCAGTAAGCTGCCAATAGGAGGGGTTGCATCCACATCGAAAAGGGCCAGGGTAAGGCCTTTTTCTTGACCATAGCTGGCAATGGGGCCCAAACCTAGTAATATCAAAAAGAGGGTTAAATACAGATTTGATTTGATAAAATTCATAGTGGTTAATTTTAAGAATAATTTAGGGTAAGCTTTATTCTCACTAGGAGATTAATTTTTTATTGTTCATCCAAACGGTCACTCCTTTGCCTAACAAAGCATTGATTTGGTATGGCTTTGAAAGAAACCCTGATAAAAGGGTGTTGTTATCTTATAGTAAGGCAGATGTATTTCATGGAATAACAAATACCAATAATTTATCAATTAAATCCTATCAATGATTTATCCAGCGGTAATTTTCTTTGTTAACCTGAGGATTTTTGTTTCTAAGTTGATTTGTTATTATTTAGGTTTTCGGGATGTTTTTTAGATTTTTAATGGAAATTACGATTTCTAGCGATGTTTTTATCAATGATAGTGCAATCCTACTGATTTATGATAGAATATTACGGTAATTGTACATGATTGCTATCTTTTACCTGTTCTTTCTTGAAAGCAATAGGAATAATAATATCTTTGTCGAAATTAAAAATAAATCCAATTCTTTTAACAGTTAATATGGAACAATTATTTCTCTATTTGGTCCCATTTTTGGGTATTCTAGGCCTAGTGGTAATGGCCGTAAAATCGGCATGGGTTACAAAGCAGCCCACGGGTGATGAAAACATGGTGGAGTTGGCTGGCTATATAGCCAAAGGAGCGATGTCATTTCTTAAAGCAGAATGGAAAGTAATGGGCTACTTTGTAGTGATTGCAGCCATTATTCTAGGTTGGTCTGGCACCTTGTTAGACAATTCCAGCCCCATCATTGCGGTGGCTTTTGTTATTGGTGCAGTGCTCTCCGCATTTGCAGGTTATTTGGGAATGAAAATTGCCACTAAATCAAATGTTAGAACAACCGAGGCCGCAAAAACAAGTTTGGCAAAAGCCTTAAATGTATCCTTTACTGGAGGTACTGTAATGGGCCTTGGTGTAGCAGGTTTAGCAGTATTAGGTATGGGCGGCTTGTTCATTATCTTTTATAACATGTTTGTGGTTTCTACAGGTGGTGATGTCAATGGCCATGAGATGGAAACAGCACTCGAAGTATTGGCAGGGTTTTCTCTTGGCGCAGAGTCTATTGCTCTTTTTGCGCGAGTTGGTGGAGGAATTTACACCAAAGCGGCTGATGTAGGCGCTGACCTTGTAGGTAAAGTAGAAGCAGGTATTCCTGAAGATGATGTACGTAATCCTGCTACTATAGCGGATAATGTTGGTGATAATGTAGGAGATGTTGCAGGAATGGGAGCAGATCTTTTTGGCTCTTATGTTGCCACGATATTGGCTTCCATGGTTTTAGGACGAGAAATAGTAAGTGATGATAATTTTGGAGGCATTGCCCCGGTTTTATTGCCTTTGGTAATTGCCGGACTTGGCTTGGTGTTCTCTATCATAGGTACCTTATTTGTGAAAATTAAATCTGAAAATGGAAATGTTCAGGCAGCTTTAAACAGAGGCAATTGGTTTTCAATTTTATTAACGGTAGCAGCCTCTTTCTTTGTCATTGATTATATGTTGCCTGACGGAGATTTGGTGATGTCTAGATTAAACTCAGCTTCATTTACCAAAATGGGGGTATTTGGAGCAGTCTTTATCGGACTGATTGTTGGTGCATTGATGAGTATTATTACAGAGTATTACACAGCCATGGGCAAAGGCCCTGTGAATTCTATAATTAGACAGTCTTCTACAGGTCATGCTACCAATATTATTGGTGGTTTAGCTGTTGGGATGCAATCCACAGTCCTTCCTATCTTGGTATTAGCTGCAGGTATTTTCACCTCTTACATGGCCGCTGGACTGTACGGTGTGGCCATAGCTGCTGCAGGGATGATGGCAACTACCGCCATGCAATTGGCGATTGATGCATTTGGACCGATTGCTGATAATGCCGGTGGTATTGCAGAAATGGCTGGTCTTCCTAAAGAAGTGAGAGAAAGAACAGATATTCTTGATGCAGTAGGTAACACCACTGCTGCAAGTGGTAAAGGCTTTGCAATAGCATCTGCTGCCTTGACAGCATTGGCATTGTTTGCTGCCTACGTAGGTATATCAGGAATCTCTACCATAGACATTTACAAAGCAGATGTGCTTTCAGGCTTATTTGTAGGAGCAATGATTCCTTTTATCTTTTCTGCTCTTGCGATTGCAGCAGTAGGAAGAGCAGCCATGGACATGGTCAATGAGGTAAGAAGGCAATTCAAAGAAATTCCAGGAATCATGGAATTCAAAACTAAGCCAGATTATGAGAAATGTGTTGAAATATCTACCAAAGCTTCCATAAGAGAAATGGTAGCTCCAGGGGCAATAGCCTTGCTTTCCCCAATAGTTGTAGGTTTTCTTTTTGGACACGAAGTACTTGGTGGTATGTTGGCAGGTGTGACTGTTTCCGGTGTTTTGATGGGGATTTTCCAAAACAATGCTGGTGGCGCCTGGGACAATGCTAAAAAGTCATTCGAAAAAGGCGTTGAGATTGATGGTGAAATGTATTATAAAGGGTCAGAACCTCACAAAGCTTCTGTTACAGGAGATACTGTAGGTGATCCATTTAAAGATACTTCAGGTCCATCAATGAATATTTTGATCAAATTGACCTCAATCGTTTCAATTGTGATTGCACCTTATATTCCTTTAGATAGTCCTTTAGGTTTAGCAGATAATGTGAATTCTGAAACTGAAAAAGTAGCACAGGTGACTCCTGAAAAGGCTTCAACAATAGAAGTATTAAAAATAGATTGAAAATTTTAACTTTTTCACAAAAGGCCTCTGAATTTAAATTTAGAGGCCTTTTTATTTAACCCGGATTAGATTATATAATAGGATTTCTCCGTCCTGACAATAGTCAGGGGTGAAGCCTGTCCCGTGATTACGGGAAGTGTTGCAATCGCAAGAAAATCGGTCGTGTACTGAAATAGGTTGACACAATTTAATTAAAAATTGTAAACCTATAATCGGACAAAATGAGTGAATTACAAAAGTTCTCCGAAGATGCAAGGAGAAAAATCGT
>NZ_JBSXOH010000069.1:0-15085 GCF_056859355.1 Cyclobacterium sp. L-R | reverse complement strand
TCGTGTTTTGGTTGGTATTTTGTACCTTCATAGCTATATGTTTAAGACAACATAATTTAACTAAAGTAGGCCGGTTTTCATAAGGAAAATCGGCTTATTTTGTCTCAAGAGGCCATTTTTTCCTTAACTTAATAGCATTGTACCCCCCCCCAATACCCTTGGGATACGGATACTATGCATAGCCAAGCCATTGGTCATTATTAAGAAGAAAAACAATAAGGAAATGAAAACAATATTTTCATCGTCAGTATTACCGAACACAGAGGAAAAGAAAAAGAACCGTTGGTCGGTTTCAATAACTGTACTGATTTTATTTATTATTGGATCGATTATAAATATTCCATTTAGCAGAGAAGTCAAAAGATTGAATATAGAGGCAGGCAAAACAGGTATAAAACTGAATGATTCAGTTATGACTGATTTGATAACAATTGGGATTAGCAGTCTGATATTGGGTATGATATTAACTTTTATCGGACTGTGTATTTCATCAAGAGCAAATTTAGGAGCACCAATAATTGCAAGATTCTTTTCAAAGAAGCCGATTAGTGAAATAATAAATAAGGAGGCTGTATTATCAAGTATTTTTTTGGCGACAATAGTAGCTTTTATTCTATTAGGGTTATTTGAAATTCAAAAAGAACTTTATCCGGTTAGTGGTAAGATTCCACGTCCATCTAAACCTTTTTATGCGCTTGTCTCATTTTCCGCCGGGATTACTGAAGAAATTATGTTCAGATTAGGACTTATGTCATTGATAATTACCGGTATTCAATTCCTGAATAAGGTAGATTATCCGTCGCGTAAAACAATCTGGACAGGAATTTTTATTTCAGCAATCTTTTTTGGCCTTATACACCTTCCACTATCGAAAAACTTTGTGGAACTAACACCTTTTACCATTGGGGTAACAATGATCGGCAACCTAATAACAGGTACAACCTTTGGGTGGATATTTTGGAAACGTGGATTATTGATAGCCATACTTTCACATATTACATTTGATTTAGTATTTCACGTTATCGGAACACCCTATACATAGCGCTAAAAAAGCTCAATTGACTGTTCAACCTGATTAAAGAAGTGAAAATAATCCGAGTGGAAGGATTTAGGTCTTCGACAGAGAATTTATGCCAAAATCAATTATTCTGGAGATGGAACAAAAAACGTTTTGCAATTACTTAGCATTCTGGCGGCTGGAACCTTCGCCACCCTTCGACCCTTCGATTCCGCTAAGGGACCACAGGTTCAGGGAAGGGGCTCAGGCCCTTTTATGAAGTGAAGATTGAGGTTTTTTTGTTGGGAGAGGAGTAATAAATAAAACGGAGCATATTGACCCCCCTAACATAAAATAGTTTGCAGCCATCTTCCCTATGGTAAAGCTCTTTCTATATTAACCCTTTTATTAGCTAAATTTTGGCTAAAGCCGGATGCTGTATTGCATCTTTAAAAATTGGCTAAATCCCCTTCCTATTGAGAGGGTAATTTAAGGAACTAAGGTCTGTCCTGATTTATTACAAGAATAATATTCCTTATCTGTCAGTGGATGATAGTTTGCATCTTATTATTATCTTTATAGGTATTAACAAAGTAGGGGATCGGGACAGTTTAATGAAAGTAGTGTGCTATCCTAAAATCGGTTAGATTAGTTTAAAATTTTAAATAAATAAAATGAATACTTTAAAAGTCACAGATGAAAGTGCGGCTGGTCATATTTTGCATGAAATATCCTTGCAATTTGAATCGGAATATATAACTGTGTTAGAGCTTATAGAAGCCCGAATAAATTCGGAGATACAGCGATATGAGCAAGATGTAAATAATTATCAGAAAGGCCTTGTTTTGCCACATGACATGGAAAAACGTTTAAACAGGAAAAAAGTCATTAAATTGGATCGGGAAAAACAGCTATATGTTGCACTCGAAGCTTTTAGAAATAATGGGTTTTTCATATTGGTAGATGACGAACAAGTAGATAGTCTGGAACAGAGATTTCTAGTTGACGAGTCAACTCATGTTTCATTTATTAAATTAACTCCTATGGTTGGAGGGTAATAAAAATAGAATTAGATGTTCAATTTTTTTAAAAGAATTATAAAATCAAAAAATGATGATAATGAGCTTAAAAAGCTTATTTCCGCTATTCATAATAAAGTTAATTATGTTTATAGTGCCAATGATTTATCAAGAATTGAAGAATATGAAAATTTAAAAAAATTATCAGAAGAGGAACAAAAAGTTCTTATTAATAAACTCACAGATATCATCTGTTGTTTTTCTATAAAATTTGCTGAATCTAAGGGTAGGAATTCATTTAACAGTGATGATATAAACTATTTTGGCAGGCCTATTGCATTTGCTATACAAAGTGGCTTACTGCGTAGAAAATTAAATTATAATGAACATGAGTGGATTGAACTTTTGAGAAGCTTTAAAGATAGTTCAGATAAAATATCAAGGAATAATAATGGCTATTTTCATGATTTTCCCATTAATCATGCGATCAAACAAATTGAATATTATTTAAAGAATAATGAGCGATCCAAGACCCTTACTTCGTTTATAAATGAAGCATTGGAATGGGAAGAGTTTAAAAATACCTCAAATAAACAATATTTTGGTAGTGATATGGGAAAGGCCACTAAAAAATTAAGAGCCTTGTTGGTAAAGGAAGGAAATATTCCAGTATTTAGTTTAAAAACCAATGATATCGGAAATGAAGTAAATGAAATTATTAATTCTGTCAAAGAAAATAGAGATGCAATTGATCAAATCTTCTATTTAGCCTCGAATGTTACCAGTTCTAAACCTTCAAAGAAATTTAGTCAAGAAGTAGCCAAACTTCAAGACAAAATAGGCCTAGAGTCATTCAAAAAAATAGCACACAGAGTGCTAGAAACTCCATTAAATCATAATCCCTTTAACGAAAGTACCACACATGAATACAATGGTCAGGTTTATAATTATGTTGAGACCGTTTTCTTGTGTAATCCCAGCCAACAATTTATTAAGGGGATGGTTTGGACAGTAGAACGGTTCTCTGATAAGGAAACCATACGAATACTCAGTAAACTATGTGAAAAGACGTACTTAAAAATCCCAGGAAAAGGGCCAGCCGCGGCATCCATTGGAAATGCATGTGTTTACGTTTTAGGAAATATGAGAGGTAAAGATGGATTAGGAGCTTTGTCTCTTCTTAAACTTAAAATTCGACAAAACAATGTAAAAAAGACGATTGACAATTATTTAACAGAAGGGGCCAAGAAATATAATGTTTCGGTTGAGGAATTAAAGGAGATGGCTGTGCCCGATTTTAATCTTGTAAAAGGGAAAAAAATAATTCAGTTTGATGGCTATTCACTAAAGATATTTATTGAAGGAAGGAAAGTAAGCCAACAGTGGCTCAAGCCGGATGGTCTACCAATTAAAAGTGTGCCCAGTTTAGTTAAAAAGAGTACTTCTTTATCTAAAAAACTTAGTGATATCCGAAAGGAAATTAAAGAAATTCAGAAGGTATACAGTGCACAGAAACAAAGAATAGACAATCAATTTATTTTAGATAGGACCTGGGATTTTGTATCATTTGAGAAGTATTATTTAGAGCATGGCTTAGTTGCTCCAATAGCCGAAAAGTTAATATGGATTTTTACAAAAGGAAATATGGTTGCCGATGCCATAACCCTTAATGGTAAATGGTATTCTAAAGAGCATAAATCAATAAATTGGATTGATGAAGAAACAACTGTAAAACTCTGGCATCCGGTATATTCTGATGAAGAAACCATTATTGCCTGGCGGGAAAAAATGATGGAACTGGAATGGAAACAGCCAATAAAACAAGCATTCAGGGAAATTTATATACTTACAGATGCAGAAGTGAATACACGTACCTATTCCAATAGAATGGCAGCTCATATTTTAAAGCAACATCAATTTAGTTCCTTGGCTAATCTGAGAGGGTGGAAATATTCACTATTAGGTGCTTTTGATGATGGCAGAGATAATGAAATATGCGAAAAGTATTTACCAGAATTTAAGATAACAGCCCAGTTTTGGATTGATGAATTAAGTCAAGACGAGAGTTGGAATGATACGGGTATTTGGCTCTATATATCAACTGACCAAGTAAAATTTACTAAAGAAAACGGTGAGGTAATGGAGTTGGTTGATGTCCCAAAAATCATTTTCACGGAAATAATGCGTGATGTAGATATGTTTGTAGGAGTAGGTAGTGTAGGGAATGATCCACAATGGATGGATAATAACGGAGAAAGACAAACAAACCGGGACTACTGGACATCATACTCTTTCGGAGACTTAACGGAAATTGCAAAAACTAGAAAAGCTATTTTGGAAAGATTGCTTCCTCGCCTAAAAAACATAAGGGATAAAGCGGAAATTGATGGCAAATTCTTGATGATTAAAGGTCAACTTAGAACTTATAAAATCCATATTGGTAGTGGTAATATTTTAATGGAGCCAAATGATCAATATTTATGTATTGTCCCATCACGATCTGCAGAAAATTCTACTGATAAAGTTTTTATTCCATTTGAAGGTGATAGAGGCTTATCCATTGTATTAAGTAAGGCACTTTTATTAGCAGAGGATAATAAAATAACGGATTCTACAATAATGAGCCAGATAAATCGATCATAGGATCAAATTACACGAATATTGAAATTACCAAGAATTCTGACGGCAGGAATCCTTCGGCACCCTTCGACTCCGCTCAGGGACCACAGGCTCAGGGGCCAGATCGTTGCCTTGGGGTTTAGGGTTAGAATGGGGAATGGTTTTCTTTTTTAGTAAAACGGACCATATTGCCCCCCTAAAATAAAATAATTTGGAGCCATCTTTCCTTTGGCAAAGTTCAATTTCCTATTAATCCTTTTGTTAGCTAGATTTTGGCTAAAGCCGGATGTTGTTTTACCGCTTTTTAAAATGGGCTAAAGCTCATTCCTATTGAGTAGGTATTTTTTGTAATATGGCTTATTTGATATTCAAGAAGCCTGAGGGGCTTCCACAATAATAACCACGGGTGGCACCCGTGGTTAGGAAAGCATTTATCAAATCTGCAACTCTGGAAGGGGTTGAACAGGAGCCTTGGAGCTGAATTAGCCTTTATGATAGAAAGCTACTTTTTGTCTTGATTGTGAATTAGGATAGTATTACTTACCTGTTAGTTGCTGATTCTCTGCTTCTTATTGTTATCTTTGTAGGTGTTAAAGTAGCGGATCAGAGGCTATGCTACGCAACGAGCTGTGAAATCAGTTATCTTAAGAAATAGCAAGGACTAAATTGATATTTTTGTATCTTTAATAAAAAGCTAAAGATGGATTTGCAAACGAGAAAATTGGAACTTATACAAGAATTTTTAAAAATTGAAAGTGAAGAGGTTATTTCAAGGCTTGAAAAAATCTTGAGAAAGGAAAATAAAATATCAGAAAACGATGATTTTAAACCAATGACAATTGAGAAGTTTAACTCTCGAATTGACCAATCTATGGAAGATTCAAAAAATGGCCGGTTAATCGAAGCGAGTGAATTGAAAGCAAAAATTGATAAGTGGAATTAAATTTATTTTGGACTGATTTTTCTCAAAAAGAGCTCGAGAAAATCTATGAATACTATCGAGAAAAAGCAGGAGTCCGAGTTGCTAAAAATCTCGTTAACGGAATTTACAATGAAGTTCTAAAATTAAAAATTCAACCTAGAATTGGGCAAGAAGAGGAATTTTTAAAGAACAGAAAACAAGAATTTAGATATTTAGTTTACAAGAATTATAAAGTCATTTATTGGATTAATGAAGAAGAAAACAGGATTGAAATAAATGATGTTTTCGATACTAGACAAAACCCACTAAAAATAAAAAGAACCATCTAAAGCCAGTTGCACGACAATTAAGCTACAATGATGCGATTAAGGCTTTGGTTCATTAGTTCTGAGCAGTCAGAGTTGGGACTCAGCTTCTTGCAGCGCCTGTATACTTTGCTTCATAATTTTTGAGGTCCCCCGCTAGGTGTAGTTTATGTCTTCGTGAACTGGGTGTAGGTTTGCAAAACACCCTTTTATCCTTTCCAATTTGCAATTGGAAATGGACGGAATTACCAATGATCCACGGTTATCAAACCTTCTAATCCAGCATAATTCCATCTGTTTATAATTGTTTTTTAATGGTCAGAACTTGCCCCGGTTTATCGGGGTGGAATCTCGCATAGCTGATGATCGTCTAATCGCGTGACAATTGGGTCATGCTCGATTTCTTGCACTCGAACACATGTAATCCTCTGGTTTTTCCACGATTCCTGCCCTTACCGGATTCTCATGTATATAATTCATTCTACTTTCAATCATTTCAGTTCGATAAAGTTCGATAGCATGGCTTTCATGTGTCCAAAATTGCATCTCCCCAGTTCGTTTATTAAATTTCGCATGATAGGCAAAAATTATCTTCAACCATTCCTTTCTGCTTTCCTGAGGATTTTCAATTATCATTTTGAGCAATTCCTTGCTTGTAAATTTCTTAAAATCACGCACCCACCCTGATAATTTCGCATCTTTTTGTTGAACAACCAAGTGAAGGTGATTGGTCATGATGACATAACCAAAGAGGAAAAGTCCCTTTTCCTTTCTACAATAAGCCAAATTTTCCAAGATAAAATCTCGATAGACTTTTCTTGAAAACATAGCTACCCATCCCACCACTTGGAATGTTAAAAAATAGGGCATTTCATCTGTTTATATTTGTTTTCCAAAGGTCAGAACTTGCCCCGGTTTATCGGGGTGGAATCTCGCTACAATAATCATTTTTTGGCCTGACGATTTTGTCATGCTCGATTTCTTGATCTCTTATTTGAAAAGCTGGCTCCCATAACTAAAAATAGTATATCCTTGATTGAATTGCCAATGAATGCTGCCCAAGTGTATTGTTGATTGGGTTGGGGTTTCAAATTTCAGTACAGTATTCAAAATTTTATCCATTTGTTTACATAAAGGGGGTCTTCAGAAGCCATTGCAAATGGCATATAAAAGATTTCGACTTCGAAGTCAGTTAGGAATAAAAGGGTGTAGAGGATTCTACACCCAGCCGAGGTTTCAACAACAATAAGCACGGGTGGCAACCGTGGATAGGGAAGCATTTATTAAATCTGCAACCCTGGAATGGTTGAACAGGAGCCTTGGAGCTTGAATAGTCTTTATGATAGAAAGTTCCTTTATTCTTGATTTAGAATTAGCATTTTATTCCTTACCTGTTAGTTGCTGATTCTCCGCTTATTATTATCTTTATAGGTATTAATAAAGTAGGGGATCAGGGAATACGCTGTGCAGGCATGCAAAAATGATAACAATAGAACTACATAAAAGATATTTCATTACTGAAAAAAAACTAATTGAAGAGTTAGAGAGCCGGTTTGACCAAGTGGCGAATGATGAAGCTAATTGGACTACAACCTACGTTGACAATGAAACAGGTGATAAGTGGCTTTACTACAGAGTTGATACCGAATATCATGGTGGTGGAAATCCAGTTATGGGACGGCTGCCTCTACCAGACACGAGTAAACTCATTGACATTGTATTGCAGACAGTTAATGAAGGTGAAGTTTTTGCAGCATGTCGGACACTTGTAAACAATGAACAACTAAGGAAAATAGATTTTCGGTCTGACTTAATTAACCGACTCGAAGATTTGAAGAATAAGGACAGACAAAAGATGATTATTGATCTGACAGGACTTGACTCGTCAATGAACAGAAGAGGAATCATTGGAAAGAGTTCATACCACGTGGACAAGGACGCACAACACTTTCAAAAGATTGCTGACAGAGCGATAAAATTAAAAGAATAGAAAAAATACGACCCGTCAATAACTAAACATTCTGACGGCTGGATCCCTTCGACACCCTTCGGCAGGCTAAGGGACCGTGCTCAGGGACCAGTTTATTAAGTGAAAATTAGGATTATTTTGAAAGGAGGGGAGTAATAAATAAAACGGACCATATTGAAACCCTAAAATAATTTGCAGTCCTCTTTCCTTTAGTAAAATTCAATTTCCTATTAATCCTTTTGTTGGTTAGATTTTGGCTAAAGCCGGATGCTGTATTACCCTTTTTAAAAATAGGCTAAATCCAATTCCTATTAATAGCTATTTTTTGGAATATGGCTTTGTTTCAAATCGTGAAGCCTGAGGGGCTTCAATAATAATAGCCACGGGTGGCACCCGTGGTTAGGAAAGTATTTATCTAACCTGCAACCCTGAAAGGGTTGAATATGGGTTTAGTAGCAGGAATGTCTTATTGTAATTAACTACATATGTCTTGAATTAGGTCTTAAAGTTTTCAATCATTACCTGTCAGTGGCTGCAAGTTTACTTCATATTATTATCTTTATAGGTATTATTAATATAGGTTGTCAGGATCTATTTTATGCGTTAATTATAAAAATGAAGAAAGTCACCAGTATAATATTGACCTATAGAGAGGCATTAATGCATATCTGGAACACATATTATGTAATTGACCAATCGGTTGCAGGCGATTTTATTTTCGAGGTTGATAAAGCATTTTCACTTGTAGAAAAAGGACTTTTTGACTCATTAGTTCAGGCAAAAATATTTGACTATGCCCAAGAACCAGATTTTAAGGATTGTTGGGATATTTATGTAGTCCCTAGAAAACGAATAACTCAAACGAAAGGTGGCATAAAAAAAGGGCTTTATTGCGAATGGAAGGACTACGAATTTCAAAATGATGATACGATATTCAAATTCAACAGGCTTTTCGACTGTGACCAAGAAGGTGAAATGAAAGGAGAATTTGTGAGGGTAAAACCATACAATTCTCAAAACGAAAGACCCTTTACAGATTATTTGTTCAAAATAGACGATGTAGAATTCTATATAAAAAACTAACGCCAACAATTAAGCTACAATGATGCAATTTAAGGCTTCGATTTATTGTAGTCCTGAGCAGCCAAGATTGGGACTCTGCCTCAGGTAGTCTTCTGCTATGGGGGTTGGATAGGCTTTTTACTTGGTAAAGGGAATTAGCTGGCATTAAAATTATTAAAATTAGACGAATTGATTGTCTAGTAGCACTTTTAAGTCCTTGCTTCATAATTTTTGAGGTCTCAGGTAACCGGAGGCATAGATGTCCCAATGATTTCATTTAAGCTTTTTGATAAATCCGGGGTAAATGTTTTGGATGGGTTTTATAAATAAATCGGACCATATTGCCCCCTTAGTAAAAAATAGTTTGCAGCCATCTTCCCTTTGGTATAGTTCAATTTCCTATTAATACTTTTGTTAGCTAAATTTTGGCTAAAGCCGGATGCTGTTTTACCCTTTTTAAAAATGGGCTAAAGCCCACTCCTATTGAGTAGTTATTTTTAGAAATAGGGTTTATTTGATATTCAAGAAGCCTGAGGGGCTTCAATAATAATAGCCAAGGGTGGCACTAGTGGTTAGGAAAACATTTATCAAATCTGCAAGCCTGAGAAGGGTTGAACAGAAGCCTTTATAATTTGGAAAGCCACTTTTTATCCTTAATCAGGACCTAAAGGTATTATTCATTATCTGTCAGTCGCTGGTAGTTTACACCTTTTAGTTAATAATAAGGTATGCTGTCACGGGCTAGTCTACTTTTTCATTTCCAAACAAGAATGAATACGCATTTCGATAATTGCGTAACTGCAGTTTGACGACCCATTAATATTTCCAAAAAATGGATACTTATTCCTTATTGTTTCCGTTTTTGGTAAACAATTTCGTATATTGATCGTATGAATGTAATAGAAACCTCTTCAGGGAACAGTCATATCGTTGAGATAAATCCCGTAGAAGATGGTGACTATAAAACACTTAGCAAGAGTCGTTTTTTCTTTGACTGGAAAAAAGAAAAAGCTTATGAAATATATAAGTTACAACTATCAGGAACAAGTGAAATTTTAGGGATTATATCATTAGAAAAAATCCCAGAAGAGTGGCGAGTACACATTAGACTTTTAACCGTTTCAAAAGATAACAGAGGAAAAGAAAAACAGTATGACGGAATTGCGGGGAATTTAATAGCGTACGCAGCTAGAATCGCGGTTAAGGAATATGCTGAATATGCCTGTGTATCCTTAAGGCCAAAAAGTCAAATTGCCCAACATTACATTGACAAATACAATATGAAATTAACGGGTATGACTTTGAGTATAGAGGTGCCTGAAATTTTGGATTTAATTAATCAGTATGACCATGAAAAGTAAAACTAATAAGGATCTTATTGCAGATGCTGAATATGGATTAGATTCAAGGTATAATTCAAAGAAAGAACGAGAATCAGAAGCTGCATCATTAATGGAAGCACGATTAATGAGAATGAAGAATTTGTCTAAAGAGCATATTATTCGAGCAAAACTCATGCAGCTAAAGTTAAAAATGGAAGCATATATCGAGCAACCAATGTATGATGATCAAAATCACTTTGCTGATTTCCTAAAAATATATGTAGACACCATTTATTCAACAAGAAATCACTTTGCTGAGGATATTAATATTACACCAATCAGGCTTAGTCAAGTAATTAACAATCACCGAGATCCCAAAGATGAATTTATTATGAAGTTAATGATTCATTCTGAGAAGGTATTTGAAAAGATCTGTAGTTTTCAAAAGGAAATTTGGTACCAAGTATATTTTCATGAGAAATTATGTTACACCATGTCAAGCCAAGTAGAATGGAGAATAAAGCTTGAAAAGGATGTTAAGTTTAGTACAGTAATAGATTAGAAAATTACTCATGAATATGAACCGGCATATGAAGTGAAGATTGAGGTTTTTTTGTTGGGAGGGGAGTAATAAATAAAACGGAGCATAATGACCCCCTAGATTAAAATAATTTGCAGCCCTCTTCCCCTTGGCAAAGCTCTTTTCCATAATAATCCTTTTGTTGGTTAGATTTTGGCTAAAGCCGGATGCTGTATTACCTACTCAATCTCAATAGGAATGAGCTAAAGCCCATTCCTATTGAGATTGAGTAGGTGTTTTTTGGAATCTGGCTTAGTTTCTAATCGTGAAGCCTGAGGGGCTTCAACTACAATAAGTAAGGGTGGCAACCTTTTGACAGGCAAAGATTTGAGTTTAAGGAACAGGTTATAGGCTTTGCGTATGGGTTTTATCTTAAGCAACGGAGCATATTGACCCCCTAGAAAAAAGGTTTATTGCTCGTTTCTCTTTGGTATAACCCAAATTAATTTTTTTGTTCGCTTGATTTTGGATTTTACCCTTGTATCCATAAAAAATAAAATCAGCTAAATCCAATCGTCTTCTTTTTTACGTAGGTAGGTTTTCAAAGGTGATAAATACGCACTATTCTTTAACTAAATAAAAATTGAAATGAAAAATTCTAACCTAATTAAAGCCCTTCTTGGCTTTTCTTTGCTCGCTTTTGCTTCATGTGATGATAATGACATGATGGATATGGATAAGCATGGGGCAACTTTATTTGTTACCAGCAACGCCAGTGGTGATATCAATACCTATCAGTTTGAAGAAGATGGAGGGGTGGTAATGAATATGTTTACTACGCTTTCTACGGGAAATGAAGGCGTTCACTACGATGAGACCAATGATGACCTTATTGTGGCTTCTAGGAGTGCACTTCAAGTAAATGTATATGCTGATGTTTCCAGTGTTTTGATGAATCCCTCACTTGCTTTAAACTTGGGAGGTTCCAGTGCTGCAGATCTAATGAATCCAAGGGCCATGGCGGTAAACGGAAATACTGTGGTAATTGCTGACAATCAGCAAAACCAGTTTTTCGTCTATACAAAGTCTGGCAACAGCCTGATGTTGAAGAATACTTTTGATATTGATTTTGCTGTCTGGGGAATTGAATTTATTGGTGACGACCTATTTGCAGTAGTGGATAAAACTGCTGATCTGGCAGTATTTACTAATTTTTCGTCAAACACTTCGAATGGAATGCTACAAGCCTCAAAAAGAGTTACCATTGAAGGTATTGTACGTACGCATGGACTGGCGTATGATGCGATGAAGGACATGATGGTGATGACAGATATCGGTGACGCTGAGAATACTGAAGATGATGGAGGGTTTCATCTTATTAAAGATTTCAATAGCACCTTCAATAATACCTCCGATGGTGGAACTATCGGGATGTCTGCTCAGACAAGAGTGGCAGGTGCTGCCACGATGATGGGTAACCCCATTGATGTGGCTTATGACGGCGAATCCGGCACGGTATATATTGCAGAAATTGGAAATGGTGGAGGTCGTGTACTGGCCTTTTCCGGTTATGGAAATGGTGGAAATGTATCTCCTACATGGAATGTAGCTCTTAGTGGAGCCAGTTCTTTGTATTTGGCTACTGATTAATTTACTGTGAGTACGAAAGTTCAGTTGGTATAAGTAGAGTTGATAATATTGCTTGGACCATTGTGGGAAAGGTGAAATTTCATAAGGTGAAGAGGGACATTTATATGTCCTTCTTTTTTAGGTTTACGATTTAGAATTTGTGATGAGAGCTGACCCTGAAGGCTGGAATTCTTCCTAAGGTTTGTGGCCAACACAACTTTAGCTAAATTCAATATTACCACTATTTTTACCTAAATTTTGGCTAAAGCCGAGTGCTGTATTACCGGCTTTAAAAATGGGCTAAAGCCCATTCTATTGAGAAGTTAATTTTTGGAATATGGCTTATTTGATATGCCTAAAGGCTTCAATTAATATAAGCTACAGCAACCGTGGATAGAAAAGCAACTATCAAATCTGGAAGGGGTTGAACAGGAGCCTAGAGCTGGAATTGATATTTTATGAAGGGAGCCCTTTTTTTATGCGGAATTAGGAAACAGGGATATTATTCTTTTCCTGCTAGTTGTTGATCATTTGCTTCGTTGTATCTTTATAGGGAATGGAGAAATGGCTATGATGCGAGAGTCTAGGGGCAATTCAACCAAACTATTCACGCGATGAAAATTTGTATTGCACAAACAAGTTCTGAAAAAGGAAACATTCAATTGAACATCCAAAATCACTTGGAATTAATTCTACGTGCCATAAAGCACAATGCTGACTTGATTATTTTCCCTGAACTGTCTATAACCAACTACGAACCTTCCATTGCCAAAAAGCTTGCAACAATTGTAGATAACAGCCTTTTCAATCCATTTCAAGAACTAGCGGATAGAAATAAGATTACGATTGGATTAGGCATGCCTACAAAATCTACTGAAGGAATAAACATCAGTATGTTGATTTTTCAGCCCAACCATAAGGGAACTGTGTATTCCAAGCAAATATTACATTCAGACGAATTACTATACTTTGTAAGTGGAAACAAGCAATTTTTTCTAAATATTAAAGGGAAGAAGATTGCGGTTGGGATTTGCTATGAAACCTTACAAAGGGAACATTTTATAAATGCCCACCATCTTGGAGCTGATATTTACATTGCTAGTGTAGCAAAATCTAAAGAAGGTATTGAAAAGTCCTACAAGTATTTTTCCAAAACCGCAATTGAATACAAAACCCCAATTTTAATGTCGAATTGCGTTGGCCCTTGCGACAACTTTATTGGTGTGGGACAAAGTGCAGTTTGGAACAACAAAGGTCAAATAATTGGGAAATTAGATGATAAAAATCAGGGGTTATTAATATATGATACGGTGAATGAAGTAACAGAAATTGAACAAATAAATTGAAAAAAAAAGGAATAATTTGGCCGATTTAAGAATTAATGCCAATTAACCAATCGAGATTGGTTGTTTGTAGTGTTTTATGGCCTGACTTATCGGAATATTTTAGTCCGAAAATCCTATTTCATAATCCGGGATAATCGAGTTAGCTTGATTAATACCTGGCAACAATGCCTACATTAAAATTCCCCATAGGGCCGTAGCCTCCTTCAAAAAAGAAACCGAAATTTTTGGCAGGGTAAAAACCAGCACCGGTCAATAATCCTGCAGCATAATTGAGGTCCTCATTGGTTCGGTAAAGCATATAGTTAACTTGGTTCTCAGGCAGATGACTATTCAACCGGTCAAATTTATCATTTACGGTGTTTAAAGTTACTCCTGCATAATACCTAATATATACATCCCACTTTTGGGGCTTTAGATGGACTTGCAATTGATTGCTTAAAAATGAGGTAAGGTGTACGGTAGCTCTTAATCCTATAGGGAGGAAATTTTGGTCGTAATATAAAACTTTACTGTCTGACCCCACTACTGATAAAAAGGAATATTGCCTCTTTTGATATCCAACAAATACTCCTGTACTTATAAATTCCCCAAGGCAATAATCAAAAAACAATTCTTTGTAGAAATCATTGTTACCTTGTAAATACCTTGTGTTATTTAAGCTAGTCCCAAGGCCAAATATTTTTGTCCCCTTTACTGAATAATTCTCAGTATTATGTTGGGCAAATGCAGTTAGTCCGGTGGCTATAAAAAAGGCGGCGACTAATACTATCCTGTTCATAATCAAATTCCTAAAATGTGATTCTCTTGCCTATTGGATCCAACTTTTGGAGTTTTGAGCAGCGGCAATTATTTTGCTTACTGTGACTTAGATATTAATACCAGTTTAAGTTAAACTAAGTCTTAAATAATTCAAAATATATCTGGAAACGAGTTTTCGTAAATACATTAAAAGGGGGGCTAAATAAATATAGGGTGTAAAAAACCGATTGTAATTTCGGTTTTGATTTAACCCGGATTATGTAACAGGATTTCTCCGCCCTGACAAGGTCAGGGGTGATGCCTGTCCCGTGTTTACGGGAAGTGTTGCAATCGCAAGAAAATCAGGCTGTTTGGAGCGATTTCAGCACCTAATAGATTGTCTATTGCATATTTCGGGTTTAATAGAATAGGGAGTAACAAATGGTTTTTACCTTATTTTTTTCCAACAGCTCTTTTTTTATCACCTTGATTTATGCGTTAAAAAAAACCTTTCTTCTCTTATATAATCGGATCACTGAATTTTAGGGCAAAAATCGTATATTATCAATTCTTTTTTAAAATAAGCAAATTCAAATACGATGAAAAAAATAGTATTATTTGCTGCTTTATTCCTGGT
>NZ_JBSXOH010000068.1:0-34857 GCF_056859355.1 Cyclobacterium sp. L-R | reverse complement strand
GACAATGTCAGGGGTGAAGCCTGTCCCGTGTTTACGGGAAGTGTTGCAATCGCAAGAAAATCAGGCTGTTTGGAGATTTTAGCATAGCACCGCTATGGTGAAATTGAAAACAGCAACGAA
Source organism: Cyclobacterium sp. L-R (assembly GCF_056859355.1). NCBI lineage: Bacteria > Pseudomonadati > Bacteroidota > Cytophagia > Cytophagales > Cyclobacteriaceae > Cyclobacterium > Cyclobacterium sp. L-R. The sequence goes on along the minus strand of NZ_JBSXOH010000068.1, from coordinate 34,737 downwards.
TTGGCTGATTTTGAAGCGATTTCAGCACGTAATAGATTGTCTATTGCCTATTTCGGGTTAAACAATAAACTCAGTCAAAATGGCCAAGACTGATGCCAAAAGTATTATTAATAATTTATGCAATTGAAAACGATGTTGCGGGGAACTTTCAAAAACAATAATGGTAGATATATGTAAAAACCCTCCTGCAACCAAGCCAAATAAAATATCCAATGTCTCCCTTCCTATCAATGAGCGATCAAAAAGAAAATCAGTGGAGAGCATTCCCAAGGGAGAGGCAAGCGCAAATAAAACCAACAACAGAATGGTCTTTAGCTTATCTAAACGAGACAGTAATACAGCTGCTAGGGCAAAGGCTTCAGGCATCTTATGCATTATCATTCCCATCAAAAGAGTTTCACTTCCATGATGATGCCCAGTCAGCATAGGTTGTTTTGAAAGCAAGGTACCTTCCAAAAAAGCATGCAAAAACAAACCTATCATCAAGGTCCATACGGTGTTTCCACCACCATGTCCTTTATGGTCATGAATATGTCCATGCTCAATCCCCGAAGACATAAAGTCTAAAACCTGCTGCAATAAAAACCCAATTAAAATATAAAGCCCCATAAAATAGGCCGATTCTTTATTGGCAAACAGTTCAGGGAAAATATGAAGAATAGTAATTGCAAAAAGGTAAGCTCCTGCAAATACCAATGCCAGTTTAAAACTTTTCTCGTTCCATCCAGGCACCAGTATGGCGACCAATCCTGCACCCAAGGCAGCAAAAAACAATAAAAGTACAGACAACATATTTAGGTTGGGTTATTTGGGTTCTTCTGCACTAACAGAAGTTAAAAACGGTGCAAGGCCATCACTTACATAAGATTGCATTTGACCTTGATCATCATTAAAGATAAGAAAGATCTCTAAACCTTCCACAGATTGCTGTATTTCCTTAGCGCGATCCATGCCCAACACCATAAAGGCGGTTGCATAGGCATCAGCCGTTATACAATCATCTGCCACAACAGTAGCACTTAACAAACGATGCACTACCGGGTAACCAGTAAATGGACTGATGGTATGTGAGTATTTTACACTGTCTTTAATATAAAAGTTGCGGTAGTTTCCTGAAGTAGCCAGCCCTTTATTTTCAAGGGCTACTATACTGTAGATTTCATTGGCCAAACCTTCTTCATCAGGATGAGATACTCCTACTTTCCACAGTTCACCTTTGTCATTTACACCATTTCCTTTTAGCTCCCCACCAATCTCTACCAAGTAGTTGACTATGCCTTTATCTTTCAAAAATTCAGCGATTACATCTACGCCATACCCTTTTGCAATGGCACTAAAATCAAGATAAACGTCCGTAGTGGATTTTTTTACTTCTTTATCATCAAAGGAGATTTTTTCAAAGCCTACACGCTCCATCAATTGTTTAACTCCTAAACTATCTTGCAAGGCAGGTCCTCCGGGACCAAAACCCCATGCATTGACCAAGGGGCCTATGGTAGGATCAAAAGCACCACCTGTGGCAGTAAACACCTCTTTACTGGCTTTTAAAACAGGGTAAAAATACATTGACTCATAAACCAATGAATCGTATTTATTCAATCTGCTTAATTCAGAATCTGAAATATAAGTAGAAAGAGCTTGGTTAAAATTAACCAAAATTGAATCAATGTCTTTCTTTAAATTTCGCCCTCCCGGATCTAAGTAGACTACCCTATAGGTAGTCCCCATTGTTTGCCCACTAAACACCATTTTAGGGTTATCTGAAGCCGGGGAAGCCACAGTTTCTTTATTCTGTCTATATAGGTAAACCATAAACACCACCAACAGCAACAAAATGCTGTAAATGATATTTTTTTTGGCTGATTTTCGCATAAAACAACGCCAGTTTTTATTTTCCCAAAGTTAATTCTATTTTTTCAATTGCCCATTGTTTTTAACTATTTCCATCGCTTATTGACAGATTGCAAACCTAGCAAAACCTGTAAAGCTCCGATGATTTTTCTATATTTGTAAGACATAGAAGGTACATATGAGAGAAGATTATCTGCGAGGTGACCAGGAAAGCTTTAGCACTGGAGATAAGGAAATAGAAAAAGCACTAAGACCATTAAGTTTTGATGATTTCACCGGTCAAAAAAAGACGGTGGAAAACATCAAAATTTTTGTGATGGCTGCTAGGAAAAGAAACGAATCATTGGATCATGTCTTACTTCATGGCCCTCCGGGTTTGGGTAAAACCACCTTAAGTCATATTATAGCCAATGAACTGGAATCAACCTTAAAAATTACTTCCGGCCCAGTTTTAGACAAACCTTCTGATCTCGCAGGATTATTAACCAACCTGGAAGAAGGAGACGTATTGTTTATCGATGAGATTCACCGCCTGAATCCCATTGTTGAAGAATACCTGTATTCGGCCATGGAAGATTTTCGAATAGACATCATGCTGGATTCTGGACCCAATGCCCGTACAGTTCAAATAAATTTAAATCCTTTCACACTTGTAGGGGCAACTACCAGGTCAGGACTTCTAACCTCTCCTTTGCGAGCCCGCTTTGGCATCAATGCGCGTCTTGAATATTACGATGCGAATTTGCTCAGCACTATCGTCAAAAGATCTGCAGCCATTTTAGGCACGCCCTTGGACAATGAAGCCGCATTTGAAATTGCCAGAAGAAGCAGAGGTACACCTAGGATTGCCAATAACCTTTTACGTAGAACCAGGGATTTTGCTGAAATCAAAGGCAACGGACGTATTACCTTTGACATTGCTCAAATCGCTCTAAATGCCTTGGAAGTAGATAGCAATGGACTTGATGAAATGGACAACAGAATTTTACTTACCATAATAAATAAGTTTGCAGGAGGTCCTGTGGGGATTTCCACCATTGCTACAGCTTGCGGAGAAGAGGCCGAAACCATAGAAGAAGTATACGAGCCTTTCCTTATCAAAGAAGGCTACCTCAAAAGGACAAGTAGAGGACGTACTGCCACAGAACTGGCCTATACGCATCTTAAAATTAAACCAAATATAGGCGGTCAGTCTGGCAACCTGTTTGAAAGTTAATGCCAAAATTATTAGTCTTTGAACATTCTCGCTAAGCATACCCAAATTGTCAAAAATACAGCGTCAAAACTAGGTTTTGATTACTGCGGTATTGCTGAAGCAACTTTTCTGGAGGAGGATGCTCCAAAACTAGAAGAATGGCTAAACAATAATTACCATGGCAAAATGGCCTATATGGCCAACCATTTTGACAAGAGGTTGGATCCACGGAAATTGGTAGAGGGGGCTAAATCTGTAGTCAGCCTTATGTACAATTATTACCCCCAGCAAAAACTACCCGAATCAGCCGAGGACCTAAAAATCGCCAAGTATGCTTATGGTGAAGACTATCACTTTGTGATAAAAGACAAACTAAAAGTATTTTTAGAGTGCTTAAAGGAAGAAATCGGCGAAGTAAACGGTAGGGTCTTTGTAGACAGTGCACCCGTAATGGAAAGGCAGTGGGCACAAAAATCAGGGCTAGGCTGGAAAGGGAAAAATAGCCTATTGCTTAACAAAACTTCAGGAAGTTTCTTTTTCCTGGCAGAACTAATCATCGATTTGCCATTAGCCTATGACAATCCTATTACTAAGGATTATTGTGGCACATGCACTCGATGCATAGATGCCTGTCCAACAGATGCCATCCTTCAGGACAATGTAATCGATGGGTCCAAATGCATATCTTATCTGACCATAGAACTTAAGGATGCCATTCCAGAGGATTTTAAAGGAAAAATGAAAAACTGGGTTTTTGGCTGTGATATATGCCAAGATGTGTGTCCGTGGAACCGATTTTCTAAACCACACCAAGAAGAAGCATTTCTTCCCCATGCTGATTTAGAAAAAATAGCATGGGAAGAAATGACAAAAGAAACTTTCAATAAAGTATTTAAGCGATCAGCCTTAAAAAGAACCAAATGGGAAGGCTTTCAAAGGAACATTTCCTTTGTGAAAAATTAAGTAAACGTGCTTAATATTCTACATTGGTAAACACACCGTCGGTAACATTTATATTGGCATCATTATCATCATCATAAGCTACAAAAGAAAACTTGCCTGAGACAAGCTCATTTTCCTTGTCCAGCTTTGTGATCTCAACACTAATAGACCCTGTAAGCAAAGTCAATCCTCCATATTCTGTACCTCCATTGCCTAATGAAGCTTTTGAAACTACACCTATTGCACCTGATGGATTTCCACTAGTAACATTCTCTTCAGTCACTTCATCAAATTTAGATCCAACCTTTAATTCTGAAAATTTATCGCCGTATAAGGCTAAATTAATGGTAGTTAAATGAGTACTACCAAAATCAAGCGCTGAAATACTTAACTCATAAACATCTCCATTCAAATCAAGATCTCCCTCCACCTCATCCAACTGAATAAAGGTGTCTTCATTTTCGACAGCACTGAAACTCTCACCATTAATTTTGGCTGTCATTACCTGAGAATCCGGATCGTCATCCTTGTCATCATCGTCATCAATTATATCAGAAAGGTTACAGCTACTCACAAATAATGTCAGCAAGGCAAATAGTAGGAAATGGTATTTTTGTTGTTTTCTCATAATATTAAAATAGTAGGTTACACAATATTAAAGCATCTAATTTGAAATTGGATAAATTTCAAGAAAAAATTATTTTATTAATAAAAACTTAATATATCTAGAAAATAAATTGACGGTGAATGATTGAAAAATAAATTCGCAAAAGCTTGATAGAAAAAAATGACTTAATCCTAAATCAATTTGAGTCTAGACTAGCCCATTTAAGCATGCTTTAAAAAACTGAATAAATTAAGTGGTACATTCTAAATTCCACATCTCAAAAACAGGATACGCAAAATATCTTAATTCCACTTTACATTATTAGTTAGTACCAAGACTGGATCACACTATATTTAAACTAAACACCTTACCTTATAACATAAGGACATACGCGATACCGCTAAATAAAAAACCATCAAATAGGATTACATATTGACCAAGCTAACCTTAATCCCATAATAAAAGTAAAAATAAATTGATGCAGGTACTTAAAATAAATTAATTGTTAACTCCTTAATTTTATATGAAAGGTGGATAGACTATTTTAACGAGGAATAGGTGAAATTGAACTTAAAATATTTAAAATTTTTATGTTTATAATAGTAGAAAATTAAAGTACACAAAATGAACTACTTTAATATTTCTTCAATACCGTCGTTGTTTAACATTTTTTAATATCTTTATACTCCAAACTTTAATAAATCTATACTATGAAAAAACTTATCGCATTCATTGTTCCATTTTTAATTACAGGAATCTCCTTTGGAGAAGAGATCAAACCTGATGTTTTGGACTTCAATTCAGCACTTATTGAAGCTCAATTTTCAGAGCTTGATCAATTGGAAGAATATGTTCTTTCCAATGAAGGAATTACTCTTAAAGAGGTAATGGCAAACCCTAATGCCTTTGATGTCAATCTTGACGCCAACATGTTAAATAATTTTGCAGTAAATGCAGGTGACCACCCTGTAGCAGGTATACCTTCTTTCCTTTGGGGATGTGTATTGGGTCCTGTTGGTATAGCAATTGTACATTTTGATGCTGAAGACAAAGACCAAACAAGAAAAGCAATTTGGGGTTGTGTTGCCCTAGGTGGCGTTTACGCTCTTTTAGTTGCAGCTTCTTACATCTTTGCTTTTTCTGCTTATCCGTTTTAATGAGGAAACTTATAAAAAGCTTACTAGTACTAGCACTAATTATACTGTTGCCTGAAAATTCTTTTGGGCAACAGTTTTTTAGGGTTAGTGCTGATTTTTCCATCAAGGAAAAAATCACTGATGGAACATCTAAATTAATTGTGGGAAAGGTTTATTATGACCTTTCAGCAGAGAAAATTATTTACGACATCACCTTTCCCGAGCCAGAAACATGGGTACTTCAGGACACTACATTATATCGGTTTCAGTCCAATAAATTATTGGGGAAAACCTCATCATTTATCATTCCTAATTCCTCTTTTTTCCATTACACCTTGTCAGGACAACTGGCGAACTTCGGATTAAAAGACAGTGGGTACACTATCATAGATGTCACAAAACAAGAAGAACAAATTCTGACTACTTGGGAACCCAAAGATGAAAAAGTTAAAAGCTTGATGGGTAAAGTAATCATGTCTAATTTAGATAAAAAATTACAAGCCATTGCATTTTACAATCCCAATAAGGACCTGTTGAGCAAGCAGTTTTATAAAGCCTATATCAACGTATCCGGTTGTGAATTCCCTACAGAGATTACTCAAATAAACTACCACGATCAAGGTCAAAACTACCAGGTTACTACCTATAAAAACGTGGTAATAAACGAAAAAGGAAATGAAATTATTTACGATTACAAGCTTCCTGATTTGTAGCTTAACCGGAATAACCTTCGCCCAATCCAAAAATGAAGTCCTTGATTTCAAAGACTTACTTTCCGAAAAAAAAGAAGAGGTGCATTACAAGGCCGCTGAGGAAAATAAAAATGAAATTGAAACTGTTTTCTCAGGACTGTTTAAGGTATACAAAAACTTCATCTCCTCACAAGATGGTTCAAATTGCGTCTTTTATCCTTCCTGTTCTGAGTATGGGCTTTTAGCTGTAAAGAAATATGGCGTATTGTTAGGGGCCGCGAATACTATGGACCGCCTTACAAGGTGCAATGGTCTAAGTCCTGAAAAATATACCTGGACAGAAGACAGAACCCTAATGGTAGATGAATTGAAATGAAGTACTTGCTTGCAGTGATGATACTGCCTTTTTTTGCGCTTTCAGGACATGCTCAAAACTTATATGATTTTGAAAATTCAGCAGCTTTCGCAAGCTACCTGAGACAAACCAACCAGTTTGAACTGGCCATACCCGAGTATGAAAGACTCGTTTTTATGAAGCCAGGAAATGTCTCACTGGAAAAAGACTTATTGGCTGTTTATTGGGAGGCGGATATGTGGGAAGTAGGGATAAACCGAGCGTTGAACCTATACCCTGATGAAAATAAGATTCCCGGTGAACTGGCTTTTGAATACTTGGCCTTAAGGTTTAAGAACAAGCAATACAACCAAGCCAACACTTTCGCAAAAAACAACAACAACTTAAAAGAAACCGAAAGGTACTTTTACTCTGGAACATCCTATGCATTAAAACACGAATGGAAGCCTGCCTATGAAGCTTATAGCCATCTGTCAGAAAGCAACTTTCAATCTGCCGAACAGTACATCACCATTACCAGACAAGCCCTTGAGGAAAAACGAAAAAGCCCAGCTCTTGCTGCTATTATGTCAACCATAGTCCCGGGTTCTGGAAAAATCTATACAGGAGACTGGAAAGACGGTTTGGTCGCACTACTCTTCGTTGGTTCCACAGCCTGGCAAGCCCAAAGAGCCTTTCAAAGGCAAGGGGTAGAAAGCGTTAGAGGCTGGATCTTTGCTTCAATTTCTTTAGGCTTCCATGTAGGAAATATTTTTGGTTCTCATAAGTCTGCAACATTGATTAATCTTAGAAAAGATGAATTCCATCAAAATAAAATCGAGCATTTATTTTATTCTAATTTTTAACTTTAGTTGTATAACTTCAGTAATTAGTCAGGCCCAAACTGTAAGTCAAACATTTGATTACGGCCTGAACCTAATGGAATTAAATAGACCAAAGGAGGCCATTGCTGCATTTCAGCGTGTTCTGTTTTTTGGAGATGAGGGCTTCCAACAAAAAGTTTTTCCCAATATCGCCAAATGTTACTTTCTCCTGGAAGACTTTTCTACTGCCTCTAGGTATTATGACCTGGCCTATTTTGCAGCCACAACCGACTCTGTCAAAACCGATTTCACTTTTAAGAAAATTGAAAGTCTGGTACGTGAAAAATCATTCCCTTTTGCAAAAGTTGAGTTATACAACCTACCTGAAGAGCTTTCACCTGTTTTGTCCAACAAGAAATCCTTCTATTCAGGAGTAATCCATTATGCCCTGGGTGAATACGAAGAATCAAAAGCTAGCTTTCTAAACATCGTGCCGGAGGATGCAAAACAAAAAGCGATCATTGAATCATTTTCAAAATTAACGAAGGTAGAAAAAATCAATCCTAAAAAAGCGCGTATAATGAGCATGATCATTCCAGGCCTGGGGCAGTTTTATGCAGGTGATGTAAGAAATGGAATAAATTCACTAGTGCTCAACGGATCCTTTGCCTACCTGACCTTGCAGACCATGTTCAATTACTCTATCTGGGATGCTGCTATTTCCATATTGCCATGGTACCAAAGATACCATATGGGAGGTTACAATAGAGCTGAAGAGGCTGCTCATGAAAAGATAAGAAGGAAAAAAGCAGAAATATTTCAAGAAATCATTATTACTGTTGCCTCTGCCCAACAACCGATGGAAATGACAAGGTCAAATCAGTCCAGCACCTTGAATAAATACGCTAGGGAAAATTCCAATTGAGTGAAGTTGATGTCAAAAATCCTGTCCTGAGCTTCCGGGTTTCCAAATTCATAGGAATACCTAACTTCTCCCTGAAGGGTGCTTTTTCCAAACAGTTTGCTCAAGCCAACTCCAGCAGTAATTCCATACATTAATTTCCTCGGAGTATCCCCTGCCTGACCATAGGTAGGAATCACCAAATCCCCTTCAACAACTCTTTTTACATCTTTCACATCTAGGAGATAGCCTAAATGAGGGCCGATTTTTATATGAAATCTTCCTGAGTTCCCTAAATAAAAATTGGAAATGACGGGTACTTTTAAATACGTGAAACTTGTTTCATTTCCTGTATTAACGGAATCCGTAGCAGCATAGCCTGTAGTTAAAAGTTGAAACTCAATTTGAGCCCCCGCATTCTTTTCAAAAAATTGCTCAATAACTAATCCATAGCTTGGCGCATTGAAACCAGTAACATCCCTGGGAAAAGCACCCAGGGATGTCCTATATGTTGCACTAGACTGTGTAAATCCTGCTTTTAAACCAATACTGGTTTGGGCCAATAAATTCCCTATTGCGAAAAAAGTAAAAAACAGAAAAAAACATACAGACTTCATGGCTCATCAAATGGTCTTATTCGCACTAATTAAAGGGTGCATCCACCTATTTTTTCTTCTCTTCCTTGCTGTCCTCTCTGTCTCGCAATTTCTTATCATCAACATTCTTGTTCAAAAATGCATTGATCTTGTCAATAGAAAATGAGCTAGAAATCTCTCCAAATGAATTGATATTCATTTTAAAACCTTCCAATTCCTCATTTACTTTGGGAATATCTTTCTTTTTTGAATTCTTAGCCATGCTCCCAGGGTTTAAAGTACACACTACCTGAAATTAGGTAGCGTTTATATTCTTTAACGCAAAATTAATTCTTTCGATTAATTCTTCTCTTCCTAATATTTCGAAAATCTGCATAAGATCCGGACCTGCCCCTACTCCTGTAATGGCAAGACGTACCGCCTGCATTATCTTTCCTAATTTAATTTCTTTCTCCTCAGCAGTATCCCCCAACATGGTCCTTGCCATATCGGCTGTAAGTGCAGTGGTGATTTTGTTTAGTTTTTCTTCAAAAGCAGTCAAAACAATCACTACATTCTCATTCCACTTCTTATCAACGATTTGTTGGTCAAACGTTTTGGGTGCAAAAACCATAAAACGTCCTTCCTTCCATAAGTCACCAGGAAAAGTAGCTCTCTCTTTCATTAGAGATACAATCTTTTCTGCTTTTTCCGTACTAATGCTTACATTTTCCTTGTCCAGGTCTGAAAGCAAATAGGCAGATAGCTCAGTATTGCTTTTATTTTTCAGGTATTGTTCATTGTACCATTTTGCCTTATTGATGTCAAATTTGGTTCCTGACTTACCTATTCTTTCAATTGAAAATGCTTCAATCAATTCATCTATATTGAATATTTCACGTTGATCTCCAGGGTTCCAACCTAAAAAGGCTAAGAAATTCAAGAAAGCATCAGGCAAATAACCTGCTTCCTTAAATCCATCTACCAACTCACCGTTCTCTGGACTGGTCCAGTTTAAAGGGAATATTGGGAAACCATGCTTATCAGCATCTCTCTTGGACAATTTGCCGTTGCCATCAGGCTTCAACAACAATGGCAAGTGAGCAAATTGAGGCATGCTATCTTCCCAACCCAAAAACTTATACAACAACACATGAAGAGGAGCAGATGGCAACCATTCTTCACCTCTTATCACATGAGTAATGCCCATCAAATGATCATCTACAATATTAGCCAGGTGATAAGTAGGCATACCGTCAGATTTCATCAAAACTTTGTCGTCAAGGGAATTAGAATGAACCATAACCCATCCACGCACCATGTCATTTAATCTAACTTCTTCCTTTCTTGGTATTTTGATTCTAATCACATAAGGATCACCTGAATCCAACCTCGCTTTTACCTCATCTGCTGGAAGAGTTAGCGAATTTTTCATCTGCGTTCTTGTGATAGAATTGTATTGAGGAGAAACTACTCTTGCCGCGGTAAGGCGCTTTCTCATCTCATCAAGCTCATCCGAAGTATCAAATGCATAATAGGCATGTCCCTGATCCAAAAGATATTGGGCATACTCCATGTACATTGCCTTCCTCTCTGATTGGCGATAGGGACCTACTTCACCAGGATTCCACGGACTTTCATCAGGTTCAATCCCAATCCATTCCAAGGAATTTTTGATGTATTCTTCTGCGCCAGGTACATACCTGTTTTGGTCTGTATCTTCAATCCTTAACAAAAACTTTCCACCAGTTTTTTTGGCAAAAAGATAATTGTACAATGCAGTCCTTACACCGCCTATATGTAAAGCTCCTGTAGGTGATGGAGCAAATCTAACGCGTACTTCCTTACTCATAAAATAGCAATCTGTTTCAATTTAAGAGGGCAAAGATAATCAATAAATAACGAAATCGCCGGAATCTAACCCAAAGTATTGTCAATGTACCTTATAACTTAAACTATATATCAGCTATACTTGTTTAATACGCTAATCATGGCAAATTCCCCATCCAATAATGACACCTCCCAAAAGGAGATGTTTAAGCTTTTGAAAATTTTCGGTTTGACATCCCTTGGACTAGTTCTTGTCCTTTCTTTATTCAATGGGCATAGAGCGAATAATTCAGGTGAAGACCCTACCTTCAAAATAAAAGATGCCGGCCTGTTGTTTTTCTACAACCTCAGAAGAATTGATTATCAGGTGCAGCGCTTGACTGAGGCCAAAATTGAAATCTATACCCATTCTTCTTTTGAGAAAGACAGCACCCAAAACACCCTTCTATTGGACTTAATACTAAATAAAAACAAACAAACAGCCTTTCTTTATATGAAACCTCAAGGTGTTTTTCTAAAGAGTGAAAGCTTAAAATTGAGGAATGGAAAACTGCCAAATCAAGAGACTTTGACATTAAACATAGGAACTGCTGATCGACACATACATCTGGAAGCTTCAAAAAAAATAATCCAATGGCTCCAACAAGAAGAAGGATTTGTGGAAGTTTTCAGCAACAATAAATGGAATAACTTGTTTCAAAATAAAAATCAAAAAGAGGCGTTTAACGCAACCTTCATTGATTTCCTTAAAATCACAGCAAATAAGTGATTTCAAAATGAAGCGTAAAATCATTACCCAAGGCTCATCAAGTACAATAAAATTGTATTCAGGCTTTGGAATCGATCTACGAAACCCATTGTGATTGCTTTCGATATTTATTAGCTTTAACTTATTGTGATTGGCGGATTTTAGGTAATCAAAGAAATTGCCCTTAAATGAATTATTATGGAATTAAAAAGAATTGACAATCTTTGGCATTTTTTTGCAACCCAAAACCAATTGTTTTTAAAAAAACACATCGACAATAAAGTCCTTTATGTTTTTAAAAAAAATAAAATTCAGTTAATCCATTCTTTTAATCCACGCTTTACAGCACAATCTAGTTTAAGTATTGGTCCCGAATCCTTCGAGATGGGCGTGGAAACTTATGCAGCTAGCAAAAAAAGATTTGGCCTTCCAACTGCCTTAAACCTCCACCAACGGCTGTTTTTTCCAAAAGAGTTACTTAAGCTTACCTCCCGTTACTCGCTTATAATCGAAAAGGACCGTTTTAAAAACCTCCGAGTAACATTGGAGCCATTTATTCCAAAAAACATTAAGGACACAAGTGCACCAATCAATTTAATTTGTGAAACGCTCTGGTCCTTTAGGTATTTTTCCAATACCGTCAAAAATTAGATCCTATTCACATTAAAATTATAAAAGCTGGATTTTATAAAAGTTTCCTTTTTAACTTTGACTATGAATAATCCCTCAGATACACCCGAATTTCCAATGTTCACTATGTCCAATAGAGGCATATTGCTCCTAAGTGGAATATATACGGCTGCCTGGGCAGCTTTTTTCAAATGGTTCGGCCCTCAATTGTTTTCTTGGCTGTCAATGCAAGCCTACCTTGAGGACTCCATGCCAACGGGCTTTTATGGCTCGATTGGTATCATTGCTGGCGTTTCCTTGCTATTATCTGCCTTTTACCCCATTAGCTGGATATACTTGTTGGCTGCAGGGGTATTTGGAAAACTTGTAAGCATCCTTACTTTCCTGCTTCTATATATGCCCAATTTAGAATGGAACAAACGAATTGCTTTCCATATTATTTTTAATGAAGCCCTATGTCTATTACTCATAGGGATAATGTTATGGAAAGCTTGGCAGGTAAGAAAGTACTTGCAAACACTTCCTGAATAAAACATTAAACCCGAAATATGCAATAGACATTCTATTACGTGCTGAAATCGCTTCAAAATCAGCCATTTCGTTGCTGTTTTCAATTTCACCATAGCGGTGCTATGCTAAAATCTCCAAACAGTCTGATTTTCTTGCGATTGCAACACTTCCCGTAAACACGGGACAGTCTTCACCCCTGACAGTCAGGGCGGAGAAATTCTATTACATAATCCGGGTTAAATCATGAATGGATGGGCCGCTGAATATTTCTGTTGTAGCTTAATCTTAACTTATATGAGATCGATTATTTGAAGCAATTTATATGCTGCATCTAGAAATAAAGTTTGCCTTTAGCCGGTTTATAATTTGAAAGAGTTAATTGATAGTTGCTGCTATCATTGGAAATTAATTCTTTTGGTAAATCATGAATAACACGCTATGAAAAACCCATAAACAGAAATTAAAAATTTAATTTCAATACACCTACAATGCATAAAAGTAAGTCTTTTGCCTATTTCAAATAAAAAATAAGAACCCCTCCAAAACAACGGTAGGGATTCTTATTAATAGTTATTGCAATTATTTTTTATAAATAACAGAAGAGTTTAATTGACCATCCGTATCTAAGTACCAATCTAAATAAGATCTTCCTCCAGATTTTGCCCAATCAGAAAACCTGCTGTAGGCCTTTGTGAAATCCACCTTTTCCTGTGTGTAAGGAATACTTTTTGGGATATGAAGTGCCCAGTTAAATCCTTTTTCACTTAGGAAATACTTACCATCCATTGTAGAACTAATATCATCTCCAGTTTTAAACAAATCCTTATCCATCAAATCGGTAGGTTGTTTGTTCATCAGGTGGACTTCCCTACCTCTTTCCTGATTAATAATCATAAATGGATTATAAGGGGCAGTACCCAAATCAGCCTTCTGAATGGCTTCTTCGAACACTATTTTGACCCGAATGGTATCTTCCTCCTGATGAGGGTTATCCGTTGATACATTGGCGAGAAAAGGTAACTTATCATTGACATCATCAATAATGATTACAGTTGCTAAATTCTGCGCTTGCTCTACCCCATTTGATAGGGTTTTGATTTTACCTGTTTTCAATCTGTTACCTTCTACACTCAATACCTGATCTGCAGAAACAGGTAGTTGAATACCAAAACCATTTCGGTATCCCGCTCCAGTGGCACGAACCACTGTAGTCAGCTGAATCTCCTTTATGTGGTTTTTTGCATTTGATATTTCATTGACATTGTAGTCGATTACCAAATCATTCATGTCGTAATCACCAAAGCTTGGCCAAAGATCTTCAAACAACAAGGTCCCAAAGGTATTGGGTCCTGGAGAATAATTATTGAAGGCCCTTTCAGCATCTTCAGGATAAGCATCTTCATTGTCCGCCACACCATCTTTGTCATTGTCCTTTTCACTGGTATCAATAGGAACGTAGTCAGATACATCCACACTTGTGATAGGGTTCCATGAAGCATAAAACAACACATCATTAAAATCATGATCACAATCTCGATAATCCCTACGAATATCTTCCCAAGACAGTAAAAGTACTCGTGCTGTAGCATCGTATAAAAATGCCATTTGGTCTCTTACAGCTGTATTTTTATTGTCTGTATTTAAATCTTTATCCGCATAAAAAATACCATTCCCATTAGATACATTATTTCTTTGCCAACCATTAGAAATCAAAAACCAACCGATATAAGTATCCTTTTCAAAGGCACCGTCCTTTGGCCCATTCAACTTCACTTTATCGCCAGAACTTAATATTCCTGCCTGAGCATTGGGGAAAATGATCGTTTTATTTTTGATATCAGCTGCAGTTTTTGGCGCTTCCCCTTTTTTATAATAATAGTAACCAATCGAATTCCTATAGGACCCACCTGTATGCACATAGGTAACCCAAACTTCAGCATCTTCACTTACAAACAATTCACGTTCATACTTATCTTCCAAAACTTTTGGATTGTGCTTTCTTACGTCTGATTGCTCGGGAAGGCTTGTATTGATATTCTTAAGGAGCTGGGTGGTGATTTTGTCTGGAGTTAATAAGTAATTTGGTTTACCTTGACTATTCCATGAACCTAGGGTAAGGAAATCCTCATTGGTTGATGCTATTCTGGCATTGGTATTCCCCTCCTCACTTTCATAATATTCATCTGGTAATATGCTTGGGTTTGCTGCGGAGTATGCATAAGTAGCTTGAGTACCCGTCAAAGGGATTATAGCTACCGGCTCTACCCCAATATAATCGGAACGAACCCATAACTCTTCCAGATAACCCGGAATGTCTATAAAGGTGGTGGCAGTCCCTTGCTCATTTAGCCGGACTGTTTGCAATAACTCTCCACCTTTTAGGGGGTTATTGTCATAAATTTTATAAACGACAAAGGGAATAGGGTTGTCGTCACGGTTTGTTGCCGATAAGTTAAATGTGACTTTTTTGGTAGTGGAAAAATCAAAACCGGATGGAAGCTCCATACCAAGATAGCCCTCTTTGGTTCCTGAATTAACTAGTTCATCATTTGGATCACAGGCAGTAAGGGACACCACTAATCCCAAGATCAGTAATAAGCTGTTGTTTTTCATAATATAAAAAAAAAAGTTAAAATAAAAATCACTCTTAATGAGTACGGCAAAGGTAATAATAAAAAATCTGTTGCACTTGTATTTTTATTAATGGAATCCTATCTACACTTTAAGAAAAAACTAAATAAGCCCTATATATAGGTGTAAATAACAATTTAACCTGTATATAATAGTTTTTTCTATATATATAAATTTATTTAAAAATCTTTCTCATTTAACTTATTAAACACAGCCTGTTTCAGGTTTCCCTTAGCCCTTTCTTGAATATTTGACAAGTTAAAATCCAGGTCTGGCAACTTAATTACTTCATCAAAACCAGCTTCATCAGCTTCATCACCTGAAGTAATTAACCATATTTTTTTGCCTTTTTTGTGTGCCAGTTGCAGTAGCTCAAAACTTCCTTTACCATGGGCAGATTGGCTGTCATACCTCCCCTCTCCAGTTACAATCAAATCTGCTGAATCAATCATTTTTTCCATCTCTATTTTCTCAAAGAAAAAATGCGCCCCTTGGGCTATTTCTGTCGGAAAAAAGGCACTTAACCCTAGCGCAATACCGCCCGCAGCACCAAAACTAGGCTGATCATCAATTGTTTTTTTACTCGCTTTCTCAAATAGCTCATAAACTTTTTTGGAGGCATCTACAAACAATTTTTGGTCATCTGCTTTCAAGCCCTTCTGAGGACCAAAAACAGGAATAGCTCCATTGTCCCCAAAAAAAGGATTGCTCACATCACACAAGCAAGTAAACGAAATTGAAGGGAGATTGCCATTAAATCTTATATGGGCAATCTTTTGCAGGAAGTAAGGACTAAATGGGGCCAATTCATCACCTTTCTCATCAAGGAAGATTATACCTAATGCAGCCAATATTCCAATCCCCATGTCTACTGTAGCACTACCTCCCAATCCCAATACAATGTTTTTAGCCCCCTTTGAAATGGCTTCTTTTATTAATTCACCAGTTCCATAAGTACTACTTACCCAAGGATTCAACTCATCTGATGCAAGCCATTTGACACCTGAAACTGTAGAAACATCTAGATAGGCTGTTTCCGAAATTGGATCATATCCAAAAAACCCATCCCTAGCTCTCCCTATAGGGTCACATACCTGTTCGTGAAACTTCATCAAACCTAAATGCTGAATTAGCAGATAACAGGTTCCATCACCCCCATCGGCTATAGGGGCAGTCTTTACAACGCTCCCTTTATCCTCTGCCTGTATCAGGTTTTGGATGATTTTTGCGGCCTCATCAGCTTCAATGCTTCCTTTAAATGCATTAGGTGCTATTAACCAATTCATTGATTGTCCTGGGTTTTCATTCTTCTAAAATAGTCTTTTGTCGCTGCTATGACCTTTGGCGAAAGATAAATAGCAGAGATCATTGTCGGGAATGCCATGATGGCATACATGCCATCCACAAAACTCATCACCACACTAAGGGAAGTAACGGCCCCTACAACGATAGTGATCAAATAGAAATAATTATAATAATTCGCTTTATCTGCCCCAAATAAATAATTAAAACATTTATGACCATAATAGGAATAGGTGAACATGGTAGATAGCGCAAACACGAGCACTGCTACCACCAAAATATACTTACCTATTCCTGGTAATCCTTTTTCAAAAGCAGACAAAGTAAGTAAAACACCATCTTGCTCCCCTGTTTTCCAAACACCCGTGACCATGATCACCAAAGCAGTAAGGGTACAAACCACAATGGTATCTATAAACGGCCCCAGCATAGCGATCAACCCTTCTCTTACTGGCTCACTGGTTTTTGATGCACCATGAACCATCGGTGCTGTCCCGATACCTGCCTCATTTGAAAACGCCGCTCTACGGGCACCTGTAATAATCACTTGTCCTACAGCCCCTCCTAAAACGGCTTTGCCTGTGAAGGCATCTTCAATAATAAACCACAACATTTCTGGGATTTCACCCATATTCTTATACAATATAACAAATACACCCAAGAAATACATGGTCACCATAAAAGGAACAAGCCTTGAAGCTACTTTTGCTATTCTTTGAATCCCTCCAAGTATAACTATCGCTACCAATAGCATCATGGTAATGCCAATAATCCAACGGGTAGACTGCCCATGATCTAACCCCATAGGCCGCAACATTACCACACGTAACACTTCTGTCAACTGGTTGGCTTGGAAGATGGCCAATAAACCCATAATACCGGCAACACAAAAAATAATGGAAAGAAAGCGCCATTTTTTACCCATACCTTCTTCAATTACATACATTGGTCCCCCCTGAACATGTCCAGAGGAATCTTTACCCCTATACATGATTGCTAAAGTACAAGTGAAGAATTTTGTAGCCATGCCCACAAATGCAGATATCCACATCCAAAAAATAGCGCCAGGTCCACCTGTACCTATGGCCAATGCTACTCCACTTATATTTCCCAGACCAACAGTAGCCGCAATTGCTGAAGATAAAGCCTGTAATGAGGTAATGTCCCCCTTTGCATTTGGATCATCGTATTTCCCTCCCACGACTTTCATCGCATGCCTTAATCCTCTAAAAGGAATAAAACCAGAATAAACCAACATGAAAAACCCTCCGCCCATCAAAAGAAGCAATAAGGGTGTACCCCAGATCCAATTACTAAATGCGATAATTAACTCTCCCAAATGTGATATAATTTTTAACTTTAAACTCGATATAGCCAAAAGCCCATCTTTTACATTGAAAAATCAATTGCAAAAACCAGGCTAAATAATTGTTATTAATTGTACAAAGTAATCAATAAATCCTTAAATACCCCTGACCAACTTCGATAAATGAATTTTCATAGTTAGTCTATTTAATGAATCTTTCTAATTTTGCATTTATTACCTAATTCTAAAAGAAAATGAACCATAAAACCAACACCATCGTCATCAAGATAGGCTCCAATGTACTAACCATGGAAGATGGTAGTCCAGACCTAATCAGAATGGCAAAACTGGTTGATCAAATGGTCTTTCTTTTAGGGAAAGGGTTGAAAGTGGTATTGGTAACTTCAGGGGCGGTAGCTTTTGGGAGAAAATCTCTGCCCCTTATTCCTAAGACTGATGCCATATCTAAAAAACAAGTTTGGGCTTCTATCGGTCAGATTGAACTGATCCGCCGCTACAAAGAATTGTTCTCTAAACATGGACATCCTATCGCACAATTAATGGTAACCAAGGAAGATTTTCGGGACAGGACGCATTACCTCAACATGAAAAATTGTCTGGATGGCTTATTGAAAAACAATGTGGTACCGGTCATTAATGAAAATGATGCCGTTGCTGTAACAGAACTAATGTTTACCGATAATGATGAGTTGGCAGGACTGGTGGCCGCAATGATTGATGCTGATAGCCTGATTTTACTTACCAATGTAGATGGCATATACAAAGGCCACCCTTCAGATCCTTCCTCTGAGTTGATCACTTTTGTAGGACAGAAAATGCCGGATTTAAGTCAATATATCTCCACCCATAAATCCTCCTTCGGACGTGGTGGAATGCTCACAAAAATGACCATGGCAAAAAAATCCGCTAACCTTGGAATTGAAGTTGCGATTGCCAATGGAAAGAAGGATGAGGTGCTAATCGCATACTTTAATAAGGAACTAAAATGCACTTATTTTGAACCGGGTAAATCTAAGGATAACCATAAAAAATGGATCGCTCACAGTGACAACTACTCTAAAGGAGAAGTTACCATCAATGAGGGTGCTCAAAAAGCATTGTTATCGGATAAAATCACAAGTTTATTGCCTGTAGGTATTCTCTCAATCAAAGGGAATTTTCTCAAAGGAGATATCATTCGAATTGTAGATCCAGAAGGAACAAGGCTTGGACTAGGAAGAGCTGAATACAATGCAAATACGGCTCATGAAAAAATTGGCCTCAGTGGTCAAAAGCCATTGGTACATTATGATTACCTTTATATTTCTGAATTAAACTGATACCTGTTGGTATAAAAAATATTTCTAATGGACAACCAGGAAAACACCTTTATAAAAACACTGGAAGCAAGCAAAAGCCTCTCTCTTCTATCGGAAGATAAAATCAACAAAATTTTAGATGATTTGGCGATGGCTGCCATAAAATACACTCCAGAAATTCTTGATGCCAATCAGGAAGACTTGGATCGAATGAATCCCAATGATCCAAAATATGACCGCCTTAAGTTGACTGAAGAAAGGTTGGAAGGGATCGCTAGTGACCTTATCAATGTGGCCAAGCTAGACACTCCTCTTGGAGATCTAATTTCTGAAAGAACCCTGGCCAATGGATTAGAATTGAAAAAAATAAGGGTACCTATTGGTGTAATAGGCATTATATACGAGTCCAGACCAAATGTAACATTTGATGTTTTTAGCCTTTGTCTTAAAACAGGTAATGCCTTAATACTTAAAGGAGGTTCGGATGCCTATGCTTCCAACTCATGCATTTTGAATGTTATTCACAAAGTATTGAAGAAAAACAATATCTCTACGGATATTGTAAGCCTTCTACCTGCAGGAAGAGAGGCTACCAAAGCCTTGCTACAAGCGGTAGGTTTTGTGGACATGATCATTCCACGAGGAAGCCAAGGGCTTATCGATTATGTTAGAGAAAACTCCAAAGTTCCTGTTATAGAAACAGGGGCAGGTATAGTCCATACTTACTTTGATCAATCAGCAGACCTTCAAAAAGGCACTGAAATATTACTGAATGCCAAAACAAGAAGGGTAAGTGTATGCAATGCACTGGACTGTTTATTGGTACACCAAAGCCGAATCGGTGATTTGGAAGCAATGACCTTGCCACTTGCAAAGAAAGAGGTAGTAATCTATGCAGATGAAAAAGCCCATAAGGAGTTAGAAGGAAAATACCCTAAAAACCTGCTTAAGCATGCTTCCGAAGAACATTTTGGTACAGAATTTCTTTCCATGACAATGTCCCTTAAAGTAGTGGAAGACATAACCGAAGCCTTGGAACACATCGCCAAATACAGTAGCAAACACAGTGAAGCAATCATCGCAGAAAATGAGAAAACAATAGACCATTTTCTGAGAGCTGTGGATGCCGCAGCCGTATATGCCAATGCCTCCACAGCATTTACAGATGGAGCGCAGTTTGGTTTAGGTGCAGAAATAGGTATTAGTACACAAAAACTTCATGCTAGAGGACCAATGGGCTTAGTAGAAATGACCTCTTATAAGTGGGTAATTAGAGGCAATGGTCAAGTAAGAAATTGATCATTCGCCTCATGGTAATCAATACCCAAATACGTAAATTAAAAGCTTTGTTGCTTTTGACCTCAGTTTGTGTGCAAGTTTAGCAATATGAGCTAAACTTGCACATAGACATAAGTCCTACCCTTTATTTTTGCCTTAACTAGCATTTTTTAGATTTCATTTTCTAATAGACAATCAATAGATTGATATGAGATATTTTTTTAAGAACAATCCAATACTCCTACTTATAAAACATTTATAAATTATGGCCTCAATTTTGTTATATTACAGTGTAGCGTATGTGGGCATAAAGGGATTGCAACTATAAAAATTATTAATTTAGATTTAGCCTACCTATAAAATTCTATCTATGAAACTGATTCAGAAAGAAATATAGTTTGCATTTCTTTCTATAAAGGGATAGAGATTAAAAAGCATACGTTTTAATTATATATTAAAATGGAGAATTTTATCGCTTGGGCTTTTGGGACCTCTTCTAATACCAACTCTTTAGGAAATCAATTCCGTCAGAAAAGAATGATTTTCTTTAAATACCAATTAGATCGCATTCCCAAACCTATAAAGATTTTGGATATTGGGGGTTATGAGGAGTTTTGGATAAATGCTGGCTTAACCGACAGGTCAGATATTCACATTACAATTCTCAACCTTGAGTCCAGTAAAACAAAGCATAAAAACTTGATCTCAGTAAAAGGGAACGCCATAAATTTGTCCGCATATTCCGATAATTCTTTCGATATTGCTTTTTCCAATTCTGTTATTGAACACCTGTACAACTCTGATCAACAGCTAAAAATGGCATATGAAATAATGAGAGTTGGCAAATATCATTATGTGCAAACGCCCAATAAATATTTTATAATCGAACCGCATTATTTACTGCCTTATTTCCAGTTTATTCCAAAAAGCATCAGATTTTATATCCTGACAAAAACTAAATTTAGCAGGTTTAAAAAATGGTCTTCAAACGAAGCGCAACAGTACCTCGATGAAATTCTTTTACTGTCAGAAAAAGATATGAAGGAACTGTTTCCTTCCAGTAAGTTAACCAAAGAAAAATTTATGGGATTGACCAAATCCTTCGTCGTTCACAATTTTGAAAATTGATAGGTTAAAGAATTAAAAAGTATAAACCATTGTATTTTTATAGTACTTAATACTTTTATCCTATATAAACCATTAATTGTTAGAATTTAAAGTGTTGAAATATTTGACTTTCCAAACATACCTTTATATGTTTGTATAAATGCATTTCAAATACATATTTTTGGAACACAGACCAAATTTTACATTAGCACATCCTAATAACCGTTAGTCAGTTTAACTTGAATATAAATCATACTCTGCTTGGCTAGGAAAAGAAAATTTCTAAAATAAAACCTTGTTTTGGGAAATTTGGAAGGTGGTACATCTCAAATTTGAAATACTTTTTCTTTTTCAGGGTAGCATATAAAAAAGCCAACTCAATTAACTCAGAAAAATTAAAATTATGGTAAGCAAAGAATTTTTGATGGTTAGCAGGGTTATATTGATTTGTTTAGTAGGAATAATTTTAATGGGTTATACTGTCAAAATTGGTGATAAAAGCCCCTCTCCTTCCCTAGTAGGTCCTGCTGTCACCGCCTTGGTTTTAATCAATGCCGATACGGACCAGGATATAGCTATCATAAAGGATAATGATGTATTCAATTTAAAAGAGATAGGAACTTCAAACCTCAACATTAGAGCTGAGGTAGATGAAGGAACAGAAAGTGTAATTTTTGACTACCAAGGAAATATAAATTATAGAACAGAGAATCATCCTGTCTATGCGATCGGAGGAGACAATAGTAACGACTATAATCCATGGATTGCTGAACTAGGGCAAAACACCCTTAGTGTCACAGCCTATTCAGGGGACAATGGTTCGGAGCTCGCAGGGCCATCTCTGACCATAAATTTTGAAATTATAGAAGAAGAAGTAAAAGAAGAGGAGGTAGACTACCCAGCTGTAGTTCGAATCAATAGCGGTGGTTCTGAAGTATCTTTTGGTAGTTCAATTTTTATAGCCGACAATTATTTTTCAGGAAATGGAAAACCTTATATTAAAAATAGTCTATCAGAAATAGCCAATACTACTCAAGATGAAATTTACAAATCAGAACGTAGTACAAACGCAAGTAAACAATCATTTACTTATAATATTCCTGTAACTAATGGTGAATATGAAATTAACTTACACTTTGCTGAAATCTATTGGGGAGCAACAGGTGGAGGTCCCGGGGGATCAGGAAAAAGAATATTTGATGTAACACTTGAAGGCAATCCCATCCTTTCTAATTTTGATATCAATGCGGAAGTACCAGCAATGACTGCTTTGATAAAGACCTTTTCTACTTCTGTAACCGACCAATCAATAGACATAACATTTAGTGCATCCCTGGATCAACCAAAACTTTCTGCAATTGAAATTTTTGGAGAGGGAAGCCTCTTATCAGCACCTGATGAAGTCATCATCGAAAGCCTAAACTTTATCAATTGCCCTACTGAAACTTTATATGTGGGTGATGTGATTGATTTGGATCTGGAATTCTTCCCTTCCAATACAAGCAATAAAACAGTAGCTTTTACTGCTAGTGATGCCGTTAATATTGATTATTTAAGTGGAGTGTTAACGGCATTATCTCCTGGAGAAATCCTTGTTACTGCGACCAGTTTAAGCAATGGGGATATTTCAGCTCAATGCATGATCACTGTGCTGGATACAGCAATCCAAAAAGGACCTTCTGTAAATGCCCTTATTTTAGTCAATGCTGATACGGATCAGGATATAGCTATCATAGAAGATAATGATGTATTCAATTTAAAAGAGATAGGAACTTCAAACCTCAACATTAGAGCTGAGGTAGATGAAGGAACAGAAAGTGTAATTTTTGACTACCAAGGAAATACAAATTATAGAACAGAGAACTATCCTGTATACGCCATCGGAGGAGACAATAGTAACGACTATAATCCCTGGATTCCTGAACTAGGGCAAAACATCCTTGGTGCCACAGCCTATTCAGGAGACAATGGTTCTGAGTTCGCAGGGCCTTCTCTGACCATAAATTTTGAATTTATAGAAGAAGAGGTAGAGGAGGTGGTCTACCCAGCTGTAGTTCGAATCAATAGCGGTGGTCCTGAAGTATCTTTTGGCAGTTCAATTTTTATAGCCGACGAATATTTTTCAGGAAATGGAAAACCTTATATAAAAAATAGTCTCTCGGAAATAGCGAATACTACTCAAGATGAAATTTACAAATCAGAACGTAGTACAAACGCAAGTAAACAATCATTCACTTATAATATTCCTGTAACTAATGGTGAATATGAAATTAACTTACACTTTGCTGAAATCTATTGGGGAGCAACAGGTGGAGGTCCCGGGGGATCAGGAAAAAGAATATTTGACGTAACACTTGAAGGCAATCCCATCCTTTCTAATTTTGATATCAATGCAGAAGTACCAGCTATGACTGCTCTGATAAAGACCTTTTCTACTTCTGTAACCGACCAATCAATAGACATAACATTTAGTGCATCCCTGGATCAACCAAAACTTTCTGCAATTGAAATTTTTGGAGAGGGAAGCCTCTTATCAGAACCTGATGAAGTCATCATCGAAAGCCTAAATTTTATCAATTGCCCTACTGAAACTTTATATGTGGGTGATGTCATTGATTTGGATCTGGAATTCTTCCCTTCCAATACAAGCAATAAAACAGTTGCTTTCACCGCTAGTGATGCAGTTGGTATAGATCACTCAAGTGGAGTGTTGACTGCATTATCCCCTGGGGAAATCGTTGTTACTGCGACCAGTTTAAGCAATGGGGATATTTCAGACCAATGCATTATCACAGTATTGGATACAGCAACCCAAATAAGCCCTTCTGTAAATGCACTTATTTTAGTGAATGCTGATACTGATGAAGACATTGGCGAAATTAAGGAGGGAGATATTTTTTACTTAGACAATATAGGGACAGCCAATCTAAATATCAGGGCAGATGTGAGTCAAAATACTGAAAGCGTAATTTTTGGTTATCAAGCAAACCCATCTTATAAACTGGTTAATTCACCTCTGTATACCATAGGAGGGATTAGTGGAGATGATTATGAAGCATGGAACCCTGATTTAGGAAACAACACTATAGTTGCAACAGCCTATGCTGGAGACAATGGCAGCAATGTTTCCGGAGAAGCTTTAAGTATAAACTTTACAATTTTACAGGAGGACGATCCGATAGATGAAAATGAATTTGCCCCTGTTGTAAGAATTAATAGTGGTGGTCCAACGGTTATCTTTGGAGATTCCCTATACATGGCTGATGAATTTTTTGAAGGAAAAGGAAGCGAATCTTCAGAGGATTTCCTAAAGGATAAAATTTATGGTACTGTTCAGGATGACTTGTATATCTCGGAACGTAGGGTCACTTCAAACTTGGCATCATTTACTTACAATATTCCCGTTACAAACGGAAATTACCTTATCAATTTACATTTCGCTGAAATTTATTTTGGAGCCACAAATGGTGGACAGGGAGGTACCGGTAAAAGGATATTTGATGTGATCATTGAGGGAGAAAAAGTTTTAGATAGTTACGACATTAATTCAGTGGTAAGCCCTATGACTGCTGTGATAGAGACTTTTAGCACAAAGGTTACAGACCAATCTCTCGACATCACATTTAATTCCACCCGAAATCAGGCTAAAGTTTCGGCTATAGAAGTTTTCGGTGATGGTGAATTGACATTTGATCCTACGGCATGTTCATGGAATAATTTAAGCCCATCTAGTTTAAGCAAAACTGAGTCACAAAGTGTTACCATAAACGACAAATTATACGTCCTTGGAGGTTTTGTGGAGAATCTTGATGTTACCTCCGTGACTGAAATATACGATCCATCAAGCAATACTTGGTCCTACGGAGCACCAATGCCGATTCCTGTTACCCATATGGGAGCAGTAGCAGTAGGCGATGAAATATGGATATTAGGAGGTTTTGCGGGGGATCATCCCGGCAAGTCAACCGATCTTGTTCAAATTTACAATACCTCTACAGACACATGGTCTACTGGGCCTTCACTTCCCCTTCCCAGAGCCTCAGGTGGGGCCGCTTATAGTGAGGGTAAGATACATTATTTTGGAGGATTACTTCCAGATAGAATAACCGATGTTGGGGATCATTTTGTCTTTGATGTCAATGAACAAGAAGGAGGTTGGAAAACCTTGGCCCCTCTCCCTGAACCTAGAAACCACCTGGGAGCTGCTGCGGTAAATGGAATCCTATATGCGATTGGAGGTCAGTTTGGCCATGATGCCGGAGTAGATGATCAAGCATTCTTGCATGCTTATGATCCACAAACCAACAGCTGGACCGAAAAAAATGATTTAAGATCTGATCGTTCTCACTTCGAACCGGGAACTATCGTCCACAACAATAAAATAATAATTGTAGGTGGCCGAAGAGGGAGCTTTATATTCGACGATATAACGGAGTACGATCCAATTACTGATTCTTGGTCTGAGCTTTGCCAGCTACCCGCAAGGTTGCTCGCTCCTTCAGCGAAAATTATAGGAGATCAACTTATAGTAGCCAACGGGGGAGACAATGGCACATGTTGCTTACTTGACCAAACGATCTCGATGACGGTCACACCTGAAGCAAATGCTGAAGCTTTAAGAACCCTATCAGATGCAGACAGGATATCTATCACACCTGAAAATTCAGAAAGCGATGTATCTATGGTTGATGGATTGGAAAACTCCATAACCCTATTTCCAAATCCTATAAATGACCTATTGACGGTAAAAAGCTCTTCTCAAAAACCAATAAATTTAACCCTTATCGCTCCTACAGGAACCGTTTTGATCGAGAAAAAAGAGGTACTGGAATCAACATTTGACACCAGCGAAATTAAACCTGGCCTGTATATTTTAATTGTGAATAATGGCGAAGCTTTTAAACGGTTTAGGATAATCAAAAAATAAGTAAGGCCATAAATTCAATTATTATCGGTGTAAATCTTCGTAAATTAACTCCTAATTAAATATTATTTCGCAAATCCTATTTTTAAGTTTTAGACTATATTAATAAGTCTTTAAGCAAATCTTAAGAAAGAAACTGTTAATTTGCTTTATAAGAAACCTTGGTGCAACCTCCAACAATGAGTGGGCTAAAAACTAGCACTTGAATTCTTAAAAGCGTTTTGAGATGAGGATTTTAATAATTGAAGACGAACCGGGAATTTCAGGCTTTTTGAAACAAGGACTGGAAGAAGAAGCCTATGCTGTGGATATAGCCGACAATGGAAAAATCGGACTGGAAATGGCATTGGAGGGGTATTATGACATTCTTTTGGTGGATTGGATGGTACCAGGATTGAGTGGTATTGAAGTTACCCGACAATTCAGGAAAGAATTTCCAGTAACCCCTATTTTGTTCATCACAGCCAAAGACACCTCAGATGAAGCCATATTCGCCTTACAAACCGGAGCGAATGATTATATCCGAAAACCATTTAATTTTGAAGAATTACTTGCTCGAATCAGGGTGCAATTGAGACCGCAATCTGTTGATCAACTGTGTTTTACTTTAGGGCCTATTAGCTTATACACTGAAAATCACCGGGTAGAATCCAATGGAAAGGAAGTGGTTTTAACTCAAAAGGAATTTGCACTTTTAGAATACCTACTTCGGCATAAAAACAAAGTTTGCAGAAGAAGCAGAATCATAGAAAGTGTATGGGACATCCACTTTGACTATGATACCGGCGTGATCGATGTATTTATTAATTCATTGAGAAAAAAGCTCGGCTTAAGTAAAGACAACAATTACATCCAAACCATAAGAGGCGTAGGATACATGGCCAAGGAAGAATGAACAGGACTTACAAAAACAGGATATCGTTCAAATTAACCATGGCCTCTGCCCTGATGATATTGATTTCATTTATCCTTATCTATATGGTGGTAAAATCTACTGTTTTAAATAATGTAGACAATAACCTTGAAAATGAAACGAATAAACATGGCGATCAAATAAAAATTGTAAATGGACAAATAAAATTTGCGCATAAGGGAGAATGGGAAGAGGAAGAACACAATGAAATTAATTTCAATCCCATTTTTATTGAAATAGTCGATAAGGAGGGGAAGTCCATGGACAAATCACCCAATCTGGGTACCAATAACCTGAATTTCAAACCCGGCACTACTTCAGAGAGCCAAGGTTTTAACCTTTCCCTAAATGGACAAGAGATAAGGCAAATGCAGGTGGAATTGTTTACCAATAATGAGTTTTCAGGCTACCTTTTGCTTGCAACCTCATTTGAGGATTCGAAGCTTTTACTTTCAAATCTAAGCACCATTCTTTTTATACTTTACCCTGTAGTATTGTTGTTCCTTTTCCTAACCCTGAGAAGGCTTGCTTCAAGAAGTATACAGCCTATTATCGATATCACTCAAAAAGCCGAAATAATCACTAAGGACAACTTGAATGAAAGGCTACCTTCCTCCAAGTACAAAGATGAAATCAACAGTCTATCCGTATCTATCAACCACCTTTTAGAGCGGCTAGAAAAAGGAGTCCTAAGGGAAAAGCAATTCACTTCTGATGCTTCCCATGAATTAAGAACTCCATTGGCGATTTTAAAAGGGAATTTTGAAGTATTAATCCGGAAACCAAGACCACCGGAAGAATATGTCGAAAAAATAAAAGATGGCATTGTTCTCATAGATAAAT
This sequence comes from Cyclobacterium sp. L-R, assembly GCF_056859355.1. NCBI lineage: Bacteria > Pseudomonadati > Bacteroidota > Cytophagia > Cytophagales > Cyclobacteriaceae > Cyclobacterium > Cyclobacterium sp. L-R. The sequence goes on along the minus strand of NZ_JBSXOH010000068.1, from coordinate 6,339 downwards.
TAAATGCAATATTAGATCAATTATTGACACTAGCAAGACTCCAGAAAAGCCCTTCTGATGGAGATGAAGTAGATTTAAATTTTCTCATAAAGGATCTCTTGGCTTCCGCCAGGGAACAAAACCCAACCCGTGCCATACAGTTGGAAGTCAGGTCTAATAAAAATCTTTATATCAAAGCCAACGAAAAATCTTTGGCCATCATCATTGAGAATCTCATTCAGAATGCACTAAAATATTCCTCGGAAGATCGGGATATAAAATTGATTCTTGAAAAGGGTATGGAGGGCGTTTTCTTACACATTATAGATTTGGGTATAGGGATTTCTGAAGAGGAACTCACAAAAATTCATCAACCATTTTTTCGAGGAGAAAGCCATGAACTAGGCCGGGTAAATGGTGCAGGCTTAGGGCTTTCTATCGTGAAAAAACTTTGTGATTTTTATAAAATTGGCCTTCTTACCCAAAGTAAAAAAGGAGAAGGCTCAACTTTTTCACTCCTGTTCCCTCCCTCCCTACAACAATCTTAAGGAGTTCTTAAGAAAGCCTTAAGCAACCTTAAAGCCTTTCTATATTATTTTTACTTCAACAAATCTGAAGAAAATTTCATTTCTGAACTTTCCATTAAAAATAAGACTTCGCAGGAACAATTAATAACATGTTAGATAAAATTATAAGATGGAGCGTAGGAAATAAGCTTCTAGTATTTATTTTTATTTTGGGACTAATCGGATTTGGCAGCTTCTCCCTGACCCAAATACCCATAGGTGCAGTGCCTGATGTGACCAATAATCAGGTGCAGGTTATCACCACTTCAAGAAACCTCTCCACAGAAGATGTTGAAAAATACCTGACCTACCCTATAGAACTGGAGATGGTTAACCTCCCTGGGGTTCAGGAAATCCGTTCCATATCAAAGTTTGGGCTGTCTGTAGTAACCATTGTCTTTGATGACAATATGGGCACCTACCTTCCACGGCAATTGATCGCAGAAAAAATTAAGTCGGCGGAGCAAAACATCCCATCAGATTTTGGCAAGCCATTTATGGGGCCGATTTCTACTGGCTTGGGTGAAATTTTTCAGTATACCGTTGATGTTAAACCTGGATTTGAAAAGCAATATTCATTAACTGAACTTCGAACCATTCAGGATTGGGTCGTAAAAAGGCAACTTTCCGGTATAAGTGGTGTCGTGGAAGTCAACACCTGGGGTGGTTACTTAAAGCAATATGAAGTGGCGGTAAACCCTGAGCGGTTGAAAGCAATGAACATAGACCTTGCAGAGATATTTAAAGCCTTGCAAGAAAACAACGCCATAGCGGGGGGAGGCTACATAGAAAAGACCAATGAATCCTATTTTATTAGAGCGGAAGGACAGACCAAATCACTTGAAGAAATCAGACTGATCATAGTAAAGAGCAGAGATGGTCATCCAGTTTATATAAGAGATGTGGCAGAAGTAAGGTTTGGTCACGCCAATCGCTTCGGAGCCATCACTGCCAATGGACAAGGGGAAAAAGTTCTTGGACAAGTGATGATGCTAAAAGGGGCTGATTCTAAAGCCACGATTGAACGGGTCAAACAAAAACTAGTTCAAATTGAATCAACCCTACCTGATGGGATAGTGGTAAACGGCTTCCTCGACAGAAGCAATTTGATAGCTAAAACCACCTTTACCATTGCTGAAAACCTGATTTTAGGATGTTTGATTGTTATTTTTGTGGTGGTTTTACTGCTGGGAAATTTTCGGTCAGGGCTTGTGGTTTCTTCTGTTATTCCTTTAAGCTTGTTCTTTGCCTTATCCATGATGTATGTTTTTGGTGTGGATGCCAATTTAATGAGCCTCGGGGCCGTGGATTTTGGGATTATTATTGATGGGGCCGTGATAATTGTAGAATACATTGCATTCCAATTTACTCAAAAATACAGTGAATTAGCAGGTCATTCTGGAGCTGTTTCCCAAAAAGAAAAGGATCGCATTGCCATTGAAAGTGCTTCCAAAATGATGCATAGCGCCGTATTTGGTCAGATTATTATCATCATCGTTTTTATCCCTATTTTATCTTTATCTGGCATAGAAGGTAAAATGTTTCGCCCGATGGCTCAAGTATTTAGTTTTGCCCTGATAGGAACAATGCTTCTAGGACTTACCTATGTTCCTGTAATGTCATCCTTGTTTCTAAAAGTTGTAAATCCTAATAAAACCAATTTTACAAGCCGCCTACTAAACGCCATCAACAAAATTTACCATCCCGCAATTACCTGGGCTATGGACAATAGAAAAGTAGTATTGGGTATTTCTACTTCTATTTTGGTAGCTACTTTCTGGGTCTTTTCTAGAATGGGTGGTGAATTTATCCCCACGCTCGATGAGGGGGATTTTGTGATCCAACCGGTATTAAAAACGGGTACAACACTCACCAAGACAATAGCCATTACCACCGAAATGGAGAAGATATTGCTAAAATTTCCGGAAGTGGATCAGGTAGTGAGTCGTATAGGTGCCGCAGAGATCCCTACAGACCCAATGTCCATGGAAGAAAGTGACGTAATCATCACCTTAAAACCTAAAAATGAATGGACTACGGTGGAGACTAAGGATGAACTGGCAGCAGCTTTTAAAGATTCTTTAGCGGTAATCGCAGGCTTAGACCTGGAATTCACCCAACCCATAGAAATGCGTTTCAATGAGCTCATAACAGGTGTTAGGGCAGATTTGGCCATCAAAGTTTTTGGAGAAGACCTGGGAATATTGAATGATAAAGCGCAGGAAATAGGCGCTGCCATCTCAGGCGTTTCTGGGGCTGCTGATATAGTGGTAGAAAAAACAGCAGGATTGCCCCAAATGAAAGTGGAATACGACCGAGTAAAAATTGCAAAATATGGGTTAAATGTCTATGAGCTAAATGACATCCTGACCATGGGTTTTGCCGGAAAAAATGCCGGAACAATATTTGAAGGGGAAAAGCAATTTGACCTTGTGGTCAGGTATGGAGAAAACTACCGACAAAACCTAGAAAACATCAAAATGGCCTCTGTCAATTTACCCGACGGAAGCTCTCTGCCCCTTAGTGAATTTGCAAAAATCTACCTAGACAAAGGACCGGCAAAAATATCAAGAGATGGCTCCCGGAGAAGAGTGGTAATAGGCGTAAACGTCAGAAACAGGGATTTGCAATCTGTGGTAAACGATATTCAGACCATTATTCAAAAGGACATTGACCTCCCAGAGGGCTATTTCATTGAGTATGGAGGACAATTTGAAAACCTTAACATGGCAAAATACAGGCTTATTGTAGCCGTTCCTATTGCCTTAATTCTGATATTCCTGCTCCTGTACTTCGCCCTTTCCTCGATCAAAGAGGCCATAATGATCTATACTGCCATTCCTTTTTCTACAGTTGGCGGCATATTGTTGCTCTATTTTCGGGACATGCCCTTTAGCATTTCTGCTGGTGTAGGCTTTATTGCCCTTTTTGGTATTGCAGTTTTGAACGGCATTGTCCTAATAGAGCATTTCAAAGAATTAAAACTACAGTCCAGAGAAAGTTTAAGGTCACTCGTCATTCGAGGAACAAAAGAAAGGCTTAGACCCGTTTTGCTGACTGCTTCAGCTGCTGCCCTTGGCTTTTTACCTATGGCCATATCTACCTCCGCAGGAGCTGAAGTACAGCGACCGTTGGCAACTGTAGTTATAGGAGGGCTGATCTCTGCCACCCTGCTAACTGTTATTGTCCTCCCTGTACTTTATACCATGTTTCATCCCAATAAAGAAGAAAGCAATGAACCATCCTAATAGACCACTATTGCTTCTTATTTGTCTGGTCTTGCTTTTGCCTGCTGTAGTTTTCGGGCAAGAAAAGTCAATCGACTTAAAAGAAGCTATGGAACTAGCATTGGAAAATAACCGAAAACTCAAGGCAGCAGCTGAGAAAGTAGCTGCATCAAAAGCACTATCCGCTGCTGGATTCAATATTGACAAAACGCAAATTTATTACAGGCATGACCAGAACGATATTGCTGAAAACGGAGTTTCCAATAAGGTTTTTGGCATAAGCCAAAGTATGCTTTTCCCTACCATCTATGGAAAACAAAAAAGTGTTTTTATGGACATGGGAGCGATGGAATACCAACAGTATCTGGTCAATCAAAATCAACTAAAAAAAGAGCTGTCGCAAACCTACTATACCATTGTTTATTTAGATGAATTGGCAAACAATTACTTTTTTTTAGATAGTTTATACCAGCAATTTTCCAAAGCTGCCGATAGAAAATTCGAAGTTGGAGAGACCAATTACCTGGAAAAACTTACTGCTAAAAGTAAAAAAAGAGAACTGGAAGTATTTCTATCACAAACGCGGGAAAGAAAAAATCAAGCCTATTCCAAACTGGGGCAACTGATACAGTCGTCACAGGATTATCGCATTACAGAGCAAAAACTTACTCCATTGTCAATAGTTGCATCGGATTGGCCTCATCACCCTGGAGTAGCGTATTTTGAACAAGCCGTAGGATTCAGAAAAAATAGCCTCTCGTTAGAGAAAAGTAAGTTGTTACCTGATTTACATGCGGAGGTTTATAGAGGAACAAATAGTGGCCTAAATGCGCGGGTATATCCCGGAGTAATGGTTGGAATTTCGGTTCCCCTCTGGTTTGGGGCCCAAAAGGCCAAGATTAGTGCCAGTAAATATGAACTGTCCCAGGCAAAATTTGAATTGAACAATTACACTTACCAAATGGAGAAAAAAAGGGAGCAACTAGAAATTGAGCTGAAAATCTATCAAGAGGCCATTTCTTTTTACAATCAGGAAGGCAAGCGGCTCAGTCAGCAAATGCTGGAACAAGGAAACCAATCCTTCCAAAATGGTGAAATCGACTTTTTCCAATTTGTTGTTCTCTTGGAAAATTCACGATCCATTACCTTGGATTATTTAAATAATCTACAACAATACAACATGACCGTCTTGGAAATCAATTACCTAACAAATCCTTAAATAATGAATACCCTGTATAAAAGCTTGACCTTTTACTGCGTTTCGGTAATCCTGTTTTCTTGCGGAAACCAAAACACTGAAATGGAATCAACCCCTAATGAAGAAATAGGGCCTTCCGATATTGTTCTCTCTCAGGCCCAATATGAAAATGCCCATATGGAATTGGCTCCATTGAGTGAACATGACTTCAGCGATGTAGTCCTAGCCAATGGACTTATTGATATTCCACCTGAGGGTAGGTTTGAGGTAAGTGCTTATTTTGGAGGTAAAATAATACAATTTGACCTATTGAAAGGGCAAAAAGTCGTAAAAGGCCAAACCCTGTTTGTACTCGAAAATCCAACTTTTGTGCAGATGCAGGAAGATTATCTGGATGCCAAGAGCCAACTTGACTTTCTTACTTCGGACCTTGAAAGACAGAAGTTGCTAAGTGATGAAAATATTACTTCTCAAAAGTCCTTTACCAAATCGGAGTCGGAATACAACAGTACACTAGCCAAAGCTGAATCATTAAGGAAAAAGCTGGAAATGCTTGACATTCCGATCAAAAACCTAACCCCATCCAAAATCACTTCAAAGGTAACGATCAAAGCCCCTATTTCTGGATTCATAGAGTCTATTAAAGTAAATCAAGGAACTTTTCTAGATCCTACAGATATTGCATTGACGATCATGAGTACAGCGCACATGCACATTGAATTGAATATTTTTGAACAAAATGCCAGTTCCCTCAAAAAAGGACAATCGGTCACCTTTTACCTTCCTGATAACCCTACTCAAAAATTTGAGGCAGAAATATTCTTGCTTGCCCCTTCTATCAATGAAAACAGGGTATTGAATGTTCATGCCCATTTAAAAGATGAAAAAAATGCCCTAAATCTTGTTCCTGGTATGTATGTAGAAGCTCAAATTGAAATTCAAAAAACCAGGCAGGCAGCTTTACCCACTGCCGCTTTAATCAATTCGCATGAGCACAATTATGTGCTTTCATTGGCAAAAAAAGAGGGCGACATGTATTACTTTGAAAAAAAGGAGGTTACGATCTCTAATCAGGACGATGAAATGGCAGCAATTGTTTTTGAAACAGCTCCGAAGGAAGGTACTCTATTTCTCACTAAAGGAGGATTCCAACTGATTAAATAGCAGGTCCTTTATCCTAAAATAGACCAATTTAGTAGCAGAAAAGGACCTTTAACCCGTATTATGTATGTCTCGTCCTGAAAATGGTTGACACTTTTGTTTTTCAAATATAGTAAGTGTTTTAATTTCTAAGAAGTTTCATTTAACTTACAGTACCACGATAAAGCGGAGGCAAGCTCTGCTGAGGAGCAACTTGCCAAGGAATAGT